>DAINRW010000340.1:0-1532 GCA_036741615.1 Nitrososphaera sp. | reverse complement strand
ATCGTTGGTAACCAAGGCACAATTTTTTAATCCTTGGTAATTTTTCTCTTTTTTTTCTAGTTATGTTAGATGCTTGTATTTGGAATTAAATTTATTCATTATCTATTATGATTATGATATTCTCCCTACAAATCGTCTTGATGTCACTAGTTTCTACTAGTTCATGTTTTGTATTGAAAAGTAAATCAATGCCTTGAACCGATAAAACTTCGTTGTATTTCGTAAACTGGCAGCGTCGAGTATCTCTTGAGGAGCTAAACGGCCAGAAAGTCATGGTGAAAAGAAACAAGCCCACAAAACAATTTCATGAATTTCTCATACTCTATGCTTATTCGCTTATTTCGATGTTACTTTTACATCCATCTGCTCCACTTGCGTTTAGCGAAATAATTAAGAATGAAGGTTACGGCATGAGAAAGAACCTAAAAAAAATTGGGATATCTACTCCACTATTACTTTCAATATCCGATACATACCTTATAGAGGAGTATATCGAAGGCGGAGATGTCTACCGTGCACTTGCTTCCGCAGGAGATATTATGCTTGCATACAAGGCAGGGTCCATCACGGGCAAAGCACATCGAGCAGGCTATACTTTCGTAGACAATAAGGCACAGAACTACCTTGTGAGTGGAGAGTCTGTCATAAGAACTGACCTGAGTTTTATGAAAAAAACTAGTTCGCACTACTCAAAAAGCATGGACATAGGGTCATTCCTTGCAAGTATAATGGACTTAGACAAATACGCTGAAATTGCCAAGTCATTTCATGATGGTTATTTATCGGAGGCAGGCAGCAAGTTCTCGTATCGCTCAATAGTCATCCGCAACCTTTTATCAGCAGGTTTTTCATCAAACAGCAAGATAACTCTCAGGAACATGCTACTAGACTCCAGAACCTTGGTCAGTCTCTAGATTGGCGGAAGCTCTGCTTTTTTGTCAAATCCACCTGAGCCAAACTTGCAGTAAAAGCACTGGTCCGACTGCATATACGTTAGCTTTTGTATCGATATTGCCCCTAATTTGACAGCAATCTTTGTCATTAGACGATACTTAAAAGGCATAGACGGTATCACTTCTTTAAAATAAACCTCATAGTGATCAGGGCAAAACTTTAGGGTCACCTGAGCCTTTTGTCGAAACTCGGGCGACGTTTCTTTATTATGTTCGCTCATGGTCTTAGCTACATTAATCTGTTCTCTGATGTACTCATGTTTGGGACATGGACAGTCCTTTCCGCCTGGATGCTTGTAGGCAGGGGTATTTTTCCAGTCAAACCCTGGAAAATTCTTTTCAAAATCATCCATCGCTGATGTACACTATGTATTCTACTCTTATAAAGATGTAGGACAATTTCTAGTTGTATGAAACAGGCAATGCTAAAATGAATATTAATTACGTTTACTTGACACCCGGAATGACAAAAATATATATTTTTGATGTTATTACACTTCGTAAGCGACGTGGTACGAGACACCGACACTGGTGGCAGTGCTGTATTGACAGCAACAGCCACAAATAGTAATTCTGGCG
>DAINRW010000339.1:0-1535 GCA_036741615.1 Nitrososphaera sp. | reverse complement strand
GGCCTGTGCATATTAATCCGATCCTTCTTTCACATCTCATAATATTGCTCATTCTACTCTGCTATGGGCTTCTGCGTTTTCTCTCCTTCTTGAAAATATGTGGCTATATTCTATGATCTAAAGAAAAAAGCGTATAGATGGCTGGTAAAAAAGACATTCATTTATTTCCTGTGCCATTGCGATTGCATAACCCGCTTTTTTGGCAGCAAAAGATGATGCATACATCGATTATAGTGTACATCCTTACGCTCTGTTACTATCCATAATCTGGAGACAGTCCAAGTTTTGTTGTAACTGCAGGTTCGTCATAGAATAAGGAAATAATTTCAATAATGCCTGAAGCGCGTGCGTGTATAGCATTCATCATCGCATGCCCGCTAGTTAAGATTGATACTTAACTGACTTATCTCAGAGAGATATCTGTTTAGACTGTGTCTTAGTAAACAACTAATATGATTCTTACATATCAAGGGTGTTTAATCTATTTATATACAAAAAAGCAACTTTTATGAGATGACAACCAACAAAGTATGCCTTCTCGGTGCGGGCAGCACGAAATACGGAAAATTAAACGAAAGCGTTATAGAGATTGCACTAAATGCGGCCAAAGATGCCATTGAGTCCGCCGGAATTACTCCGAAAGAGATTCAAGCTGGATACATTTCAAACGTTTTCGGAGTTGCAGACAAGCAGGTTCACATGGCGCCTGTCATCATGAGTAACCTTGGAATTTCTCATGTTCCTGGACTCACAATTGAATCGGCGTGCGGCTCGGGCTCAATAATGTTTAGAGAAGCTTATGCTAATGTAGCAGCCGGATTCTATGACTGCGTCCTTGCACTTGGTGTTGAAAAGGTGACGCATACTGGCACGGCTCGTAGCACAACCTTATTCTCTTACTGCTCTGACTTTTTCTATGAAGGCGGCAGCGGGGCAACATTTCCTGGGCTCTTTGCATCCATGGCCCGCGCTTATATGACTACTCACAAGGCAACTGAAGAAGATCTTGCTCATGTTGCAGTCAAGAATCATGAAAACGGGTTAATGAACCCAAAGGCACATGTCCACAAGAAAATAACTGTTGACGATGTGCTAAAGTCACCTGTAGTGGCTTCGCCGCTGAAGCTGCTTGATTGCTGCCCCTTCTCTGATGGTGCATCTGGAGTTGTTCTATGTAGCGAAGAGTTTGCGAAAAAGAGCGGCAGACCCTACGTCGAAATAATCGGATCGGGCAGAGGCGCTTCGCCAGCAGCTGTTCAAGGGCGCGAAGATATTACGACCATTCCAAGTACAGTTGCTGCCGCAAGACAGGCCTACAAAATGGCTGGAGTTAGTCCAAAGGATATTAACTTTGCCGAAGTGCATGATTGCTTTACTATAGCAGAGATAATTGACATTGAAGATCTTGGGTTCTACCCAAAAGGCAAGGCTGCCCATGCAGTAAGGGATGGAGCAACACGCCTTAACGGCGAGATCCCAATAAATCCCTCAGGCGGTTTGAAATCAAAAGGGCACCCAATTGGTGCAACAGGTGT
>DAINRW010000338.1:0-1544 GCA_036741615.1 Nitrososphaera sp. | reverse complement strand
AAGTCGCAATTGATAAGGACATATGCTGTTGGCATCTCTATGTATGTTATATAGATATACAGTAAGTAATTAAGGAGATCGCATATCCCCCTCTTTTTGCTGTTAGAGCTGTATTGTAATTAATATTAACAACATCTTAGTTTTGAAAACTATGCAAGTGATAGACCTCACAATGAGGATAACTCCTTCCATGAGGGTCTTTCCCGGCTCACCTCAACCGTGCTTTATTCCCTGGTCTAGGTTTGACCTCCAGGGCTATGACTCGGAGGCAATGTTCATGAGCACACATACGGGGACACATGTTGATGCCCCATCTCACTTCAAGCCCGGTCTTGCAAGCATTGATATGATCTCTGTAGATAGGCTTGTGTCCAATGCAACTTTGATAAGGGTAGAAAAAACGGCCAATCAGCTAATAGAACAGCAAGACTTAGGCGACCAAATAAGACAGGGCGATGCGGTGGTCATCGCTACAGGGTGGGAAAGACGCTCAGGCAACAGCAATTACATGTCTGAAAACCCTGGCCTATCAGAACAAGCTGCACAATATCTTGCAAGGAAAAAGGTAAATGCCGTTGCAATTGACTGCCCTAGTATTGACGCTGGAGCCGATACAAAAAAGTTTGTTGCACACAACATATTGCTCTCAAGCAACATACTAGTTGCAGAAAATCTTTGCAATTTAGACAAGGTGGCCAGAAGGAGTAGTAATAATAGCAGTAAGAATAGTAGCGCTGCTGCCGCTGCTGCCGCCACCACCACATTTACTATAATTATTAGCCCACTGAAGCTAGGTGGTGCGACAGGCTCACCTGCACGTGTATTTGCCCTGTTATAAGTAACAGTAGTAATAGTGCTCTACTACTATACAGTTCTATAGAGTGAAGATTTAGAACACCATAGCGACAAGCTTTTTAGAGGATGTCTCAGTGCCAAGCGCATATGGAGTTGACGCGTCCAAGAAAAATGGAGCTATTGCATACGCCCAAGTTGGACCTCCTTAGGATGATGAGGGAGAGTTCATTGACCTTGGAAGATGTGATATTCCTCTTTGTATCAAACAAGTTGGTTGCTGCAGATATCAGGATGAATTCTCCAAGCATCTGTGATAAGCTGCTTACTATGTTTTTGCGCGAAACAGCCAATAAGCAAACAACGGCTATGCCACCTATGGCTGCATAGTATTTGTGAATATACCCTAGGTCTTACTGTGCATACACTCTTTTGAGGGTAAAAAATTTGTTGCTATTTAATTATTGTATTACTAACCATATTGTCTAAGAAGAATTACTGAGAGATAACAAAGATTTCCCGTTTAAATGAATTTTTTGTATATTGAGGATAAGGGTTGAATAATAATAGAAGAGTTCATTTGGTCTTGCCACAAGCTAGTGAAGCATTGATATAGCATTAAATTATGCTATGTGCAGCAGCGTAACTAAACGCAAGGGCCCGTAGCTCAGCCAGGTAGAGTACCGGACTTTTAACTATCAAAAAAAGAAAGACATCCGGCTGTCTCGGGTTCGAATCCCGACGGGCCCGCT
>DAINRW010000337.1:0-1544 GCA_036741615.1 Nitrososphaera sp. | reverse complement strand
CTTGTCTACTAACATGCCTGGTTTGATCTCTTCTGCTTTCATGAACTCTATCGAGTCAACAGCAGCATAGTGTGGAAGCACATCAAACTTATACGGCTTTGTTAGATCATGCCATCCAAACTTGATGTATGTCCTTTCATTGCCATAATCACTCTTGAATTTATTCAGACTGGACAAGCTAGAAGATGAGCGATAAATCGCGTAGTTGACCCTTTCAGCGCTCATTTCTATGGGGTAGGCGATGAGCTCGTATCTTGTAAGGTGCTCAACAAATACTGTGTGAAATATAGGAACCTCTTGTTGCTGCTGATTTGACATTACTTTTTCCCACCCGCGCTTTGCATTGGAGTACAAATCAAAAATAGGAGCTATGACCCTCTGCTTTTTATCGCCAAAGTACCCTATCCCAAGAAATTCTGAGAATCTGACGATGGGGACAGGTGTTCTGTCGTTTTGCAAGATGTGGTCTGTTGAACGTAGATCTAGAGATATGTATATAGTACTCTATCGAGCCGCATTTTCAGCTTTATATTTATGGATATCCAGATGCTATCTTTCCATCGACTGTAATTGCATCGATTGTATATCATAGTTCTACCAATTTGTCAATACATACTTGCGCGTCAATGACTTCTCCTGATGAGTTCAGTTTTGCCAATAAAATGCAATCAGGATCCGTTTTTTAAGATAGTAGCGAATACATGCACGTACAACAGCTGAGACAATGAGCGAAGATAAGCCAGTTGAGGTTGAAGTACGGAATTGGGATGGGCATTCATTTACCGTGGAACGTGTAAATGACCAATTAGAAAAATTGCTTAAAGAAAAGAAGATAATTCGCACTCTTGCTTTGAGGCACAACGGAACAATGGTTCGGATTTGCAGAGATGTCAGGCTTAAAGGGAGAAAAGACTGTTACTTCGCACCTGAGCTTGAGACCACTACTATTAAGAATCCGCTTTACAGTGGTATAACGTTTGAGTATGAGGACTTGGACAACTTCTTGTGAGAATGTGTAAAATAGTGCAGTATTCTTGGAATTATTGTATTGGATATTTCATAAGAACAGGTTGTACATATGTTGCTGCTCTGAGAATTATGAACTGAATATTATCAAAGTTTATGCCAACTAATAAGTAATAGTGTCTGTAAAGGCGAGAAATCCGGCGAAGATGAGGAAAGGGGAAGAGACTGGGCGCACATGTATGTCACCTGTACGTATCCCTTGGTGCCATAGAATATGCCTCTCTGTTGGGTGATTTATGTGCGTGCCCCTCTCTAGCTCTTCCTCATTTAACCTCCCTTTCAATGCTCTACTTTCCATAACTTAGACGTGCTATGACGATGTTAACATCGCCCTCTGCTGTGTTTGTGTGCCTTAGATTAAATGCATCACCTTTCATGACTTGCATGATAAAAGTATAGTCACTTCCAGCAACAAGATTTTCACCGTTGTTTAAGTTGATCCACTTTGTGCCGCCATCTAAGGTATACTGAACTACGCTGGCTGTTCCAATTGTAATATGAATTACAAGATTCCAAGA
>DAINRW010000336.1:0-1549 GCA_036741615.1 Nitrososphaera sp. | reverse complement strand
GGTGTTAACTTTGTGGTTAAAAAAGGCACAGTTCTTGCATTGCTTGGACCAAACGGCGCCGGAAAAACCACTACTATTCGAATATTAAGTACACTGCTTTTACCTGACAGCGGTCAGGCGCTAATTAATGGCATAGATGTAGTTAAAAATTCGAACAAGGTTCGAAGTTTGATTGGTTTGACAGGTCAGTATGCAGCATTGGATGAATATTTAACAGGTAGAGAAAATCTACATATGATTGGTCGGCTCTATCGTCTAAGTCATCTAGATATCAAAAGAAGGACAAAGGAGTTACTTGAGCTATTTGATTTGGTAGAAGCATCCGATCGTACAGTTAAGACCTATTCCGGTGGCATGAGCCGCAGGCTAGATCTTGCTGTCAGCTTGATTGCCTCTCCACCAATCATATTTCTAGATGAACCCACTACAGGTCTTGATCCGAGGAGTCGCTTGATTATGTGGGATATTATTAAGCAACTTGTCTCCAGAGGTACGACCATACTCCTTACTACCCAAGATATGGATGAAGCAGATCATCTAGCAGACCGAATTATTGTTATTAACAACGGAAAAATTATTGCTGAAGGCACATCTGACCAACTAAAGCAGCGCATAGGTTCAGAGCGCCTAGAAATAGCGGTTGGGACTGGAAGCAACTTTGAGAAAGCCAAAAAAGTAATTGAAGATGATAGCAGTCTTCGTTCAGATGACAAAATGAGGACTCTTAGCTTGGTAACCAAAGGTGGTGTGAATCATTTAAAACAAGTTCTCAGCCGTTTGGATGAAGCGAGTATCGAGGTTGAAAATATATCATTTCGTAGTCCTACACTTGATGATGTTTTTCTTACACTTACCGGACATACGTGCAATGACCAAGAAGAGAAACAAAAAAAGCAAGGAGGCTAGAAAGTAAAGGGATGCTCAAAGCTTCTTTCAATCCTCATATCCAATCAGAAAAGCGTTCAAAGCTCTTTTGGGCACTAACTGATTCATGGGTTCTTGCCAGGCGCAGCATCAAACATATCACTCGAAATCTCGATCAGCTCTTTTCTGTTGCGCTTTTTCCAATGATGTTTTTCCTTCTATTTCGTTACGTATTTGGCGGTGCAATTGATACTGGAGACATAAGTTATGTAAACTTTCTTGTAGCTGGTATCTTTGTTCAGATGCTAGCTTTTGGTGCAAATTACACTACGATGAATTTAGCGATTGATTTACAACGAGGTATTGTTAATCGATTTCGCTCTCTTCCTATTGCAAGATCGGCTCTCCTCATTGGTCATGTTGGAGCGGATTTAGTAAGAAATACAATCTCCGGTCTTATCGTAATTGGTGTTAGTTTTCTCGTAGGTTTTCAACCTGTTGCAAATCCTATAGAATGGACGTTAGTATTTGGACTTGCAATCCTATTTTCACTTGCCATTTCTTGGATATCGGCTATTATGGGTCTACTTGTCAAAAGTATGGAAGCAGCACAGTGGACGGGCTTTATTGTTATATTTCCACTGACCTTTGTCAGCAGTGCCTTTGTACCAACTGAAACCATGCC
>DAINRW010000335.1:0-1550 GCA_036741615.1 Nitrososphaera sp. | reverse complement strand
CTCTGCCTGCAGGAAAATCCATGGCAAATATTAATAGTATTATAAGGAAGGTATATGACGGTATTCTATACAATAACCAGATCTAAAAACGATGATAAAGGGTTAAAGTATGACCTATGCCACAATTCTACAATCAATAGAGGTATGAGATAAGCTGTTTCTGATGTTGTAAATGCATGGTTGAGGCGCTAGAAAGAGACATGAGAGCGAGAGGGTTAGAATTGGCCCCCACTCTGTTGTTGCTTCTGTCATGGGATTGTTCTGCTGAACTTGTGGCTATTTGGCCTTTTCTTCTTCTTAGGTAGTACGTGCTCAAACATAACCCATTGTTAGCCAGATTATACGAAAGATAATAATAATAATCGTAGCAGTACCCTCTTTGAAAAAAGGGATTATGTCTGTTGCAATTGTAGTTGGTATGTTAGCAATACTAGTTCCAGTATCTCTATTAACGTCTGTTACTTTATCTTCATCTTCTTCATCTTTCTCCTTAGCAGATCTAAATCAAACAGATGCAGAGATGATAGTAGCATACAATAATGCAGTGGTAGGTATTTTAGCTAATGAGCTGGAGACCAAAATTAACAAGTCAGGTGCAATTTTAGAAATTACAAGTAAATTACCGGAGGTAGAGTCTGCTCCTTTTGCTAGTTCAATCAGTCCTGAATTACCTGGCATACCTAATGATGGAGATATGCCAAAGAGAAAAGTAGCACAAGATATTTTGAATATAGACAAAGATTTTCAGGTAATATTTTTCTTAATGCCAAACGGTGATATATACTTGGTAGAGCCGTACTCCCAGCAGCAGAACCTAACAGGAAACAACTATGCTTTTAGAGATTATTATAAAGGAGCTGTTGAAAGTCGTAATACCTATTTGAGTGATGTTATTATTTCTGCCGCTTTAGGCCGTCCGCAGGCCAACATAGCGGTTCCAATGTACTCAGAAAATAATGGAACCTTGGTAGGACTGTGGGCTGGTGGGTTGAATTTGACCAGTTTGAGCGAATCTTTACAAGCTGTTAACTTGACAAATAATGAGGATGGAGAACGGATTGTGATTGTAGACCAGCAGGGGCAAAAAATTGTTGATTCCCGCGGTCAATCAATATTGTCTAATAGCACTCTCGATGAATCATTTGCTGATCTTCAAAGCTTCAGAAATGCTATAAATGGACAGTCAGGCACCATAACCGAAATAATAAATGGTACCGTGATGGCTGTATCATACCATCCAGTGAACGCATTTTCTAATGTATGGGCTGTCCTTTTCATGCAACCTTATGATGATAATGATGTCGTGGTTTCAGATAAGACCACTGTAATGCAAAATGATATAGTCACTCAGGACGAGTAAGAAGAAGAAGTCGAAGTCTTTATGGTACAAGATATTGATTGAGCATCATATACGCCACTGACTGTGCAATCGGAATAACCTTTATTATAATAATCTGTAGAGACACCATCTGATAGAGGTAACCATTGAAGATTATCCCGATCCTGTTGCCTCCTTTTTCTGGTTCCTTCATCTTTGCAAGCTTTGTCTG
>DAINRW010000334.1:0-1559 GCA_036741615.1 Nitrososphaera sp. | reverse complement strand
CAGGATATTTCTCCAGAGATAAAGTCAAAAATTTTGGAAGCCGCACGTCTCACAGGCAGCGGACTCAACACTCAGCATTGGCGATTTGTTATTGTAGAAAAAAAAGAGAATCTTGAAAAACTTGCAGAAGACAGCACAAGTGGAGGTTGGGTTTCAGGTGCCAATTTCGCTGTAATTGTGTTAACTAACCCTCGATACAAATTCCACATGATTGATGCTGGAAGAGTAGTTCAGGATATGCAATTAACTGCTTGGAATTATGGTGTCACATCATGTTTATTCACTGGAGTCCAGGATGAAAAATTGCGTACTGATTTTAGTATCCCAAAAGAACTAAATCCAACGATCATAGTAGGTTTTGGATTTTCCGCAAAACGGACTTCTGGAAAAAGAAAGAATCGCATGCCACTAGATGAACTAGTCTATTATGAAAAATATGGCAACCCAGTGGGAACATAACAGGTGTGTTGCTGTAAATTTACATTAAAATAGGATCGGCAGCTGAAGGATTATATCTTATATCGAATGGCTGAAGAGAGTAAATTCCTTTGAAATATATGGAAAAATATGCGTGCTTGTGCCTTCTGCAAATAGATGGTTTTAAGAGAGGAATGAGCACTCATAGAGGCAAATTTACATCGCTATGAATATGCTTCTGGAAATGCTACCCCTAAGCGAATTTTGAGCAGTGTTATTTGTGATAAGAACCACTACATGGCTACCAGAGGTAGGTTTTTAATAGATTGACAACAACAACTTTTACTGCTCGAGCATGCAAGCAAACCAACAACAGCAGCTTGACGCCGTCGATAAAAGACTTTTAAACGAGATCCAGTGGGTCTTTCCTCTTGCCGATAGACCTTATCTAGAGATTGCAAAGAGATATGATATTTCAGAGGAAGACGTTATGCGTAGAATAGCATTTATGAAGAATATGGGCATAATACGACAGATCAACGCCATTTTTGATACAAGGCGACTTGGATACAAAAGCGCCCTTGTTGCGTTTGCCGTCAGACCCGATAAACTTGATGAGGTGTCAGAGAAAGTCAACGAACACCCGGGAGTCAGCCACAACTATGAACGCAACCATGAGTATAATATGTGGTTTACACTTGCCGTCCCTCCAGGATCAGATATGAAGCAGGAACTTGACAGAATGGCATCATTTGAAGGAGTTATCAAGCACAGAGTTTTGCCAACACTTAAGCTCTATAAGATCGGCGTAAGGCTTGATATGGTTAATAAGGATCCCGACAAGCTTGAGCCGACAGAAAAAGTCAAGCATCTAAATCCAGAGAAAGTGCAACTAACTGAGCGAGACATACAGTTCATTCGTGAGTTACAGAAGGATTTGTCAGTGGTCCCCGAGCCGTTCAAGGAGCTTGCCAGTAATTTAGGTATAACCACAGCAGAATTATTTGCTAAGGCCGCAGAATATGAAAATACGGGCATAATGCGGCGCTTTGCCGCAATTCTTCGCCATCGCGAAGCTGGCTTTGTCGCAAATGGTATGGTCGTTTGGCATGTTCCAGATAACAAAGTAGACGAAGTAGGCT
>DAINRW010000333.1:0-1574 GCA_036741615.1 Nitrososphaera sp. | reverse complement strand
GCATTTTATATTTTCCCAAAGATCGAGACTAAAGATCGCTGGAAGGACGATCAGCACTTTGTAATTGACCTACTCAATAATACTGGCGTCCTTACTGTGCACGGTTCCGGCTTTGGCTCTACATATGGTTCAGGTCATTTCAGGATTGTGTATCTGCCGCCAGAAGAGATGCTTGAAAAAGCAATGGATAAGCTTGAACGCTTCTTAAGTATCAAATTATAAGTACAAGTTTCTCTGGCAGTATGACTTGATTCTTTTTTTATATACTTTTAGACCTTAAACGCTGTACTATCCTTTTTACTTGGCAAACGCTTTAAGCTTACCTCTCATCTCTCTATCTTTGGAAATGGCAGGATGAGCTGGGTCTGCAAGGATGATTTCGTACCAGATGTTCATGCCGTCCTTGTGAAGAAAGTATGATCCAATGACTTCCAGATTTGGGAACTTTTCAGCCACTCTTCGCTCAGCAACCTTGCGCATGCTGATGCTCTGCTTTATATGAACAACGCCAAAGTGCTTAGGCCTTCTACCTGAAACAGGGCGTTGCTTTCTCATGCCACCTCTACCAACACGCGCTCTAACGATAACGATGCCCTGCTTGGCCTTGTAGCCCAGCCTCCTGGCTCGGTCAAGCCTGCTTGGCCTCTCTATCTTGTGGATGGTTGGCTCTGATCTCCAGGTAACTGCCTTGAATTTGAGCTCATCGGAATTCTCCTTCCACATTCGATGCCATGTTTGGGCCATGTAATTACGCATACTATCACTTCTCCTAATTTCGGCCCCTTTATATGTCATATTACGCCACGCAAAATTTGAATTACCTTTTCTGCAATGACTCTGGAGGCAAGCTCTTGAGCCTCTTTTGTCTGAGCGCCTATATGAGGCGTACATACTACGTTTGCTAAATTCATCAGCTCCTTATTGATAGGTGGCTCTACCTCAAAAACATCAAGTGCTGCACCGGCAAGCTTGCCACTCTTTAACACTTCATAGAGTGCATTCTCGTCAATTACATCGCCTCTTGAGGTATTGATCAGGTATGCTGTAGGTTTCATTCTGGATAGATGCTTCGAATTAAACATATGCTTTGTTTCTGGAGTTGCTGGTACGTGGCATGTTACAAAATCGGCGCTTTCTAAAAGCGTATTCAAATCGGTGACTATCATGCCTGTTTCGCTGATGAATTCCCGATTAATAGGGTATGGGTCATATCCTATCAAGTTCATACGTAGCGCTTTTGCCATTCTACCGATATTGCGTCCGATGTTTCCAACACCAACGATACCAAGATACTTCCCCGACAATTGTGTGCCCATAAGGTCTTTTTTAATCCAATTGCCACGCTTCGTCTCTGCATCTGCCTTAGGGATACTTCTTGCGAGAGATATCATAAGTCCGATGACAAGTTCCGACACTGCTATAGAAGCGGCCTCAGGCGCATTTATCACTCTAATCTTTTTCATTTCGGCAGCCTGAACATCAACATTGTCAAGCCCGACGCCTACGCGAGCAATTATCTTAGCCTGGACAGCAGCATCGACTATGTCCTTTGTGACCTTGGTTCTGCTTCTTAC
>DAINRW010000332.1:0-1577 GCA_036741615.1 Nitrososphaera sp. | reverse complement strand
CCGAAGAAAATGCGCCTTCAATTATCTTCATCGATGAGATTGACTCCATTGCTCCAAAAAGAGAAGAAGTTTCAGGAGACGTGGAAAAGCGCGTTGTTTCACAGCTTCTTACATTGATGGACGGCATCCAGTCTAGGGGCAAACTCGTAGTCATCGGTGCTACAAATAGACCAAACGCAATTGACCCCGCGCTTAGGCGACCTGGTAGGTTTGATAGGGAAATAGATATAGGAATACCAGACGAACAGAGCCGGCTGGACATCCTGCTGATTCATAGTAGGGGTATGCCTCTGACCGAGGATGTCAACCTCGAGTCAATTGCAAAGGTCACACATGGATTTGTCGGTGCGGACCTTGAAGCTTTGAGCAAAGAAGCTGCTATGCGCTCACTAAGAAGGATACTGCCTGAAATTAACCTAGAGCAACCCAAGATCCCGGCTGAGATATTAAATAAAATCAAAATTACAAAGCAAGACTTTGATGAAGCATTAAGGGATGTACAACCTTCTGCTATGCGAGAAGTGCTAGTACAGAGACCAAATGTAGAATGGGAGGATATAGGGGGGCTGCAGCAGGTAAAGGAAGAATTGGCAGAGGCGATAGAATGGCCTCTCAAACATGCAGATCTATTTACAGAAGCAAACGTACAACCACCGAAAGGAATTCTCCTTTATGGTCCTCCCGGAACTGGTAAGACCATGATGGCTAAGGCAGTAGCAGCCACATCTGAAGCTAACTTCATCAGCATCAAAGGGCCTGAGCTGATAAGCAAATGGGTTGGTGAATCAGAGAAAGGTGTTAGAGAAGTCTTTAGAAAAGCTCGTCAAGCAGCTCCTTGTGTTGTATTCTTTGACGAGATTGATGCCATAGCACCAAGAAGGGGCGGTTCTGAAGGAGATGGACACGCTACAGAGCGCGTCATCAGCCAAATGCTGACAGAGCTAGATGGCTTGGAAGACCTAAAGGGTGTAGTAGTCATTGGCGCAACAAATAGGCCGGACATTATCGATGAAGCACTCTTGCGCCCTGGAAGGTTTGACAGGATACTTGAAGTGCCTCCTCCTGACAAAGATGCTAGGAAGCAAATATTTCACATACATACAAAGAAAAAGCCATTGGAATCGGATGTAAACCTTGACAAGCTGGTAGAAATGACAGAAGGCATGACAGGCGCAGACGTTGCAGCGCTAGTTAATGCAGCTGCCATGACTGCAATAAAAGAACACGTCAGACAAAAAAGTGGTAGTAAACTAAGGGTCTCAATGAAGCACTTTGAAACAGCATTGAATAAGATAAAGAAGAAGTCAGGTAACAGAATAGCGAATTCTCCGAACCTTCCGGACGATGACGCTATTACGGCTTCTTCTTCTTCTTCTACTGCTTCTCTTCAACATATCAGCTGACGCTAAGGAGATTAAGAGAAAAAATTCTACTGTACAAGACAGTCCAAACTAGAATAAATTTTATCAATTTTTCAATCAATTTCGTGTTAAGGGCTATTTCATTCACTGTTGAATGAGCGACCTTGCCAGTAGCAACAAGTTGCGCTTTCGCTCCATTATTCTTCTCACCGAATA
>DAINRW010000331.1:0-1588 GCA_036741615.1 Nitrososphaera sp. | reverse complement strand
GAGCAGATGCCAACAATGTTTGTAGCAGTTGAATCTATAGATGATTACATCGGAAAAGCCCAACAACTGGGAGCAAAAGTAGTGAAGAATAAACAAGAAATCAATGAAGGATATTATGCAGTAATGGAAGATCCGCAGAAAAACACCTTTGGGATATGGCAGGACAAATAGTTCCTTCGCTATACCGTCACTAATTTTTTGTATAAAAAAAGATTATGGGATATGCAATATATGTATAGGATGAAATAATATAATCTATGATCAGGGGCGGATTCTCCAACGCCCCAAATAGAAGAACCATCAAAGCCCTGAAAAATCACGACCGCTGAAATGCTAATCTCACGGGAGACTGAATTCTTATTGTATAAAATAGGCTTGTATGCACACTAATGGAAACCTACCTGCATCAACAACCATCGAAACAATATTTGAGGCATCGTGGATATGCGGTTGTTGATTCAAACCCAGCAACATTGCATGAGTGAATGGCTATGCCTATGTTGAGTTGTTAGCACTATTTGTATTTGTGCCTCAGGGTTTTATGTTGAGGAGGTTAGCACGATATTGCTTATTGGCATACATCAGAACCAAGAGAGTGAAGGGGATACTATACGCATATTTGGTACAAAGCAAATGGGATAAACGAAGAAGTCTCTCTATTCAACACAACATCAAATATCTCGGAAGAGCTGATGATGTAGAGATAAATGATATACCCGGAGAATATCGAAATGATCCAAAAGTCCTATCATTTCTCTCATCGCTTCGCTCCAAGAAAAAAGCAAGAAAACCATCCATTTTATGAACTAAAAGAAGTAGGTAGGATTACGAGTAGTAGGCCCGAACTCATACATCAACTCGGTAGGATGTTTGCGGAGTTGATGGCTTGTTACGGGACTACAACGGCAAATAGCAAGATTTGCTTGAATACATAGAAGCAGCAGTTGATACTATCAGTTAACGACAGTACTAACTGTCAATTCTATCTGTGGTCTATACTTCACATGTAAGGCTCTGAGAATAATGATTATCTAGCTGTTTCAGTACTGTTCTCTTTTACCTTAACTTAACGCCAAATCCGAAATTCTTGCGTAGGGCAATTGCTGCCCTACTATATAGGAGTATAATGCCACGTACATTCCATAACCAAACCTCATCGTCAGATGAAATTATCAATAATTACATCGAGAATTTTCTTCATAACTACTAGCATTGACATTTAAAATTACTAGTGCTAACTCATAATTATAGAGGCAACATTAAATTAATTCGATTATTGTATCTACACGTGTGACAATGCAGGCATTATCCCGATTTGAGCCAAAGCCAAGGTACATTTTTATTAAACGCACTGAAATTCCCGCAACTCACAAGGAAACTTTTGACTATCATACGAGGGAAGGCGCACTGGAACGACTGGTACCTCCGTGGAGTATTTTGACTGTCACTAGTCATGACGGGAATATCAAAGATGGAGCCATGTCCACCTTCAAGGTAACATTGGGGTTTATTGGACTTCATTGGAAGGCTGCACATTTCGGCTACGTACAAGATTGGCAGTTTCAGGACAAGATGGTAAAGGGCCCAT
>DAINRW010000330.1:0-1590 GCA_036741615.1 Nitrososphaera sp. | reverse complement strand
AGCGTTTGAGCACTTACAGCATATGATGCGGCAAATGGCGTTCCGTCTGTGTGGAGCCAAATTCCGTTGCCTGTAAATGGAATTGATGCTGATGCGGCTGCGGGAAGAAGGGTCAGGGCTACGCTGGTTTGGTTATCAAGCTGGGATGTGGTTAGTGTTCCAAATTCACCATCCTCAGTACCATTTAGTAAAGCTTGCTGAGTTTGATTGAGATCTTGCTGTACATTCAGAATCGCTACGGTTACTGCTTCACTAGCTGAATAGGTCAGAACTCCACTATAGACGTTTTCCTGCATTAATGGTAAAATCTCTGCTCCTAGATCTCCTTCAAAGTCTGGGCCTGGTAATGGAAATGGTCCAGAGGTTACTGTTCCTTGTTGGACTATTCGTCCTTGTTGTCCACCTTGTTGTCCACCTTGTTGTCCACCTTGTTGTCCTGCTCCATCTTCTACGGTAGCGCCACCACCTCCGTCTTGGCCTTCCGTCTGGGCAAAGGTTATTGTGGTTGCTCCTCCTGTAGCTATCGCTCCCGTTAGTGACCCAACGGCGATAAATAGAGCAGTGGCAGCAATTAACTTGCGTTTGCTTTGTGCTATTGACATTGAAAGAATGAAGCCGGTATAACATATATTGATTGTCAACATATGTTACGTTGATAATTATAGATTCTTGTCATAGATTTTGCTTCTTGACTTGGGCCTCTATAATCTCCTTCCGTCATATTATAGATATTAGCTCTCAAATAAATAGTACACTCTGGTTAAAAGAATCATATAGAAAAACTTCTAAACACCAAAAACTTTTAAGAAAGAAATCTAAAAGCAAACCATATCATCACAATTTCCTACATATCTAGAATCAAGCTTCTAAATTAGTTGGTCGCGGATACCCCTGTAGCAGAATAATTGCTGAGTTAAATTCTCCGAGCAATAATATATCGACTCATGAAGCGAATTCCGCCTCAATTGTTAAAGAGCCTCGGGTTATATGATGAATATCTCTCTCCGAAGGCAAGCAAATAAGCTGAGCGCCCCTAAGAGAGCCGCAACAAAGGTCACTTCATCCGTCAGCACAATAGCACTATCCAAAATCGCAGCTTTCGCAGATTCATTCTATAAGATATAATATGAAGAACAAGACAAGGTAATGGAAATAAGTGCATTGGCAGAGGTATTAGAGGAGGAGCGTTTGTTCATATAATGAAGGTAATAATCTTCTCGCATGAGTCTGATCTTGATGGTCTCTATTCTGCTTCAATAGGATTGATGCGTTATCCGCAGGCAATGACCGTATTTTTGGGCTACGGTGTTGAGCATTTTAACAAGCTTGGTAGCTTTATCCACTCTGCAACTCGATACTCGTCCTCATCTCAGATGGGGGGAAGGATAATTATCTCAGACCTTGGGCTCAACGACGAGCTGATCGAAATCTGCAGGAAGATATTTTCAGATGCCGCATCTAACGGATGGAAGATAATGTGGGTCGATCATCATCCTTGGTCGGACCAAGCAATTGAAGCGGTCAAACCCTTCGTAGAAATTGTGCTTGACACATCAGGAAGAAAATGCGCAGCAGACTTGATGTATGAAA
>DAINRW010000329.1:0-1595 GCA_036741615.1 Nitrososphaera sp. | reverse complement strand
ATATTTTCTAATGGATATCAAAGCTCGTCTGGTAATCCCCGTGGGAGATCAGCTGAGAGGATGCGTATCTATGCGAGTCTGTATGCTTTTCAAGGCGCATTCGATATACTGTTGATATGTTAGTTTTTTGAGGACTTGTATTTTAGTTTACTATATAGCCCCGTGCTTAGGAACCTAGTACTCTACATCTCAGTTAGCGACTAAGAGTGCCATATGGTTTAATGATTGTCAAGATCTTATTGCGAATTATTGATTCAGCATCACATCCATTATCAAATGAGATGATTAAAATAGACTTCCCATCGTGCCCTACAGGAATCGTTGCTCGCTTTACTTTTTCATAAGTCGCAACTACGTAGAGAGTCCTGCCTAGTTTTTCTTCAAGTTCTCGTCTACTCTCCACTCTCCAAACTGAATATTTTATAGATGAGGCGGTTTCCTCTTGAGTAAGTAGGGGTGTCAAATTGGCTCGGTACTTCATTGCTAATATTGCTCCAGTTAAGCTTGCAATACCTACAAATCTAATAGATTCATCCGCGCCCAATATTAACTGACAAAATTCTTCAAAGATTGTGGGCGGAGAGTCAGATGAAGACGCCATTACGACATAGAGCCAATATTATATAGAGGAGATAACTATTTTTATTTTACTAGTGTTGGCCTAAGAAAAATCCGAAAGCATGCCACAAAGAGAGGGGAAAAGAAATGCTCTCTTTGCAGTAAATGGAAGCACAAAGAGATTTTTCAGCGGGACAGCTCGTATATACAACTAACATCAATAGTGCCAATAGTTAATCTTTGGAGCTAGGGTATTCCAATATAAGAAAGTGGAACGAAGACAATGGAATATGTGTATCAATTTAGCCTTCTTACTTCAACTTCTTTACCTAAGCCTTCGTTTCCAATTACCCTATCCAGATTATCTGCAAGTTCTGGGGCTGTTCTAACAACAACAAAACCTAAGTTTAGGTTTGTATCGACTGTTTGGAACCAGTTTGGACGGTATTCCTCTGCTTGGTGACAGAAATGGGTTAGATTAATCATGTTACCTACTCCTTTCTTTATCAAAATCTTCACAAGTGCGGTCATCCTTTCGTGATTTGCTACTGTATATCCGTCAGCAGCTGCGGTTATTGCTGTTTGCTTGAACATATTTTTCTTATTAGTCTCTCACTCTATAATGGGCGCCTGGAGATGTTAAATGTATCTAAATTAGAATCATACTTTTCTATAATTGGAGATATATAAAAAATTATCCTAGGGACAGGTATATTATGCCTAAGTCATCCATTCAGCTATTATAATGACCAGGATATTGCTCCCTGTATATTCATTTTTGCGAATTTGCCATATTATGGGCTATCCACCCATGTTACTCCCAAGGGTAACGCCTGCTTGGCGATTCTTAAACCGGCTCGTTTTCTGTTGCCTTCACCACATATGGAATCGGGGCGGTTGAAATATTTTTTTATAGAGTTATCGATCCATAACCCTTATCTTACCGAGAAATCGTAATCTCTTCTGGACATCATGAGAGTGTCCTTAAGATTATTGCTTTCGCCGAGTATGGCGATAGCATTTACTGCAGTAACAAT
>DAINRW010000328.1:0-1595 GCA_036741615.1 Nitrososphaera sp. | reverse complement strand
AGTCTAGCTTTCGACAAGTACTTGAGTTGTTTCAGGAGGTGCTGCCTCTCGCTTTGGGGAAGGAATGGTAGTTGGGACCTCAGGAAGCCTCGCTTTTGCCTCATCCTCAAGTGTGCCTTCGATCTCATGAAGGATTGAAAGCGCCTCTGTGTCCATCGGAGTAGAAATCCTAGCCTCTGCTTTGATATTTGCATGGAGGAGCACATCTGAGGCGACCGTCGAGACTTCGGAGAGTACTTCATTAGCAGAAGGCATGGCTCTATTCAGATCTGTCTGAATACTCTTTATCATCTCAATTGTTGGTTCTATAGTGTCAAGTATTGCAGCAAATTCGTTGATTGTACTGAAGCGTATTACTACTGCCTCAAGTGCAAGGCCGGTATGTTGCGTGTTTCTACGGAGGCGCCGCACATTGATCAATTCAGTTGCAAGGATCTTTGCTCGGGTATTATTACCTGCCTTGATACTACCGGCAATCTGCTCTAGAAAAGATGTTTCCATTGATGCAAATTTTCCATCGAGCAACTTGAGACGCCCAAGCTGGTTGTATACTACACCTGTTGCATGTGTGATCTGGCTCATGAACTGCTGGCGCTTCTCTCCTCCGGTCATCTTACTGTTATAGGCTAGAGTAAACTAAGAAAAATCCCCATGTCGAAGACAGTATACTAAAAACTATCATAAAGCTAAGCTACAAAAAAGATTGTATGTTACAATAACAAGGACGGGGCACACAAGATCAGAACACACGCTAGGGATGATGACCATAGCCCTTCCCCTTATCCAAAGATAGTAGATGAAATCTTGGAAATAAATACGTTGTATTTGCGACCAACTTTTCAACTACGGAGTACTTCATCTTAGGATTAGAAGGGTTCGTACGATATATGCTCGGTAGTGTACGTACACCTATACGAAGCACATATACAAAATGGTATAGGTATACGGTTAGAAGTGTAAGAAAAGATATAAGCACAGATCCTAGGCAACAGGAATAACAACTCTATTTCTGAAGCAGGAGACCATGCTTGGGATCGTAGCCAGCAACTCTTACTTTGGTGCCTATAGGCAGATCTGCAGGTGTTTTGATGCCAGGGAGAAATCCTGATGCTCTTAGGGGTGCATTATCTACCTGGAATACCACCCACGCGTACGAGCCAGCATCTTCAAAACCTTCCGGCACAACTGCTTGGATAGTGTATGTAACAACAACACCACTGCCTTCAAGATCAACCTGCTCGAATTTGTTCCCAGAGCATTTCTCACAGAAGAACACCGTCTCCAACATCAGGTGATTGCACTTTAGGCATTTTTGGGCCAGGATCTTCTTTCTGTTTGCAGCCTCGATGAATCTTTCCATGGTACTTTTAGGAGTTGACAATTTCTCCTCTGTCATTTTCTATCCACTTTTTTGAATATGTGAATTGCTGCACTAGCGCCAGTAGCCCCAAAGTTGTGGGTGAGTGCAATCTCGGCATTTGGAACTGTGCGCTCGCCGGCTTTGCCAGTGAACTGATCAAATACTTCTACTACCTGCCCGACACCTGTTGCACCAATTGGGTGCCCTTTTGATTTCAAACCGCCTGAGGGATTTA
>DAINRW010000327.1:0-1596 GCA_036741615.1 Nitrososphaera sp. | reverse complement strand
TCCTTGTCCTATCGGCAGAATGTATGAAATCTAAAAGGGTAGAACCTGATGCATATCTCGCCGCTACCGCAATAGAGCTTCTCCATACAGAGTCTATAATCCACGATGACATTATTGATGAGGAAAAGCAGCGGCGCGGAAAGCCATCATTCCACGTAAAATATGGTTATAACAGCAGTATACTTACTGCAGATTTTGTTCTGGGCGTCATACTAAATATCAGCTCAAAATTAAAAGATCCCCGCATCATCAACGAGCTATCAAATGCTGCAACCAAAATGACTGAAGGGGAAATGATGGAGATAAAGCTTGGCAAGGAGATGGATATCACCGAGGACGACTATATCAAGGTCCTAGAATTCAAGACGGCTTCGCTCTTTGAGGCCTCAGCCAAGATTGGCGCCATCGCGGGCGGAGGCGACGAAGAGCAGATTCATACTATGACATCTTTTGGCAATCTATTGGGGATTGCCTATCAGGTACATGACGACCTTATTGATTGGACCAACGAAAATCGGCTTTTTAACATGCTTGTAAAGAAAAATGGCAAACCAAAGGATTTTGTAAATCAGATGGATAATCTGTATCAATCATACGCGTCGAAGGCAAAGAACGAACTTCGCAAGATATCTACACAAAGCGAAGCCAGGCGCCACTTGGAGCACCTGACAGACCTTACCTCAGTCCAGCAGTACTAGTAATAAAGGCTACAGGATTGAATGGTTTGATAGAATTTTTTCACAGCTCCTTACAAGCCAAGAATACTTGCTTAAATTGAATGTTAACACTAATGCTGATGATATTGCGCAATTAGGATAGATAGCGAATATTTTCCAATATTTACATTTTCTGTATTTGATGATTGAGCAGGCAAAACAATTAAACGCCATATGCAACTCCTTCATTTTGGTTGTCCACAAGCGAAGCGGTCAGAAGACCACCCTGGATGATAAGGACGCGATCGATTTATTTTGTCGTACTTGTGGCTGCATTCGTCATTTTTACTGCAGTGGTAGCTTCGGGGATAACTCTTGGAGCAGATGATGCAGTCAATCGCTACTTCAAGTCAATACATGGCAGCAACCCCGGCCTTGACATGGCAATGATGATTATCACTTCGCTTGGAGATGTAACAACATTATTCGTTGTGGGCATCGTATTAACGATAATTCGGCGTACGAGGAAAATGGGTATGATATTTCTAATCGCACTAGTAGTCATTGTGGTCTTGGTCATGTACATGAAGCCTGTAATCGGCAGGGAGATTCCAGGATATGGATTCGAGCCACCTTCAGAACTGCCTGAAAATTTTAGCCTCGAAAGCGATAGTTTTGCACCTCTTGCCGCTGGATTTTCGTATCCGTCTGGTCACGCTTCCCGCGCCACTGCTTTGGCGTTTATTGCAGGATATGCTATCTATAACAAATCTAAAAAAATGGGATATGTGGTTTGGGCCTTCCCTTTAATTATCGGTATTACGCGCGTCTATGTAATGCAGCATTACCCGACGGACATTATCGGTGGCTTCATGTTTGGAGGATTAGTTTCAATAGTTCTGAGCAATGCTATGAAGCTCGATGAGCCTTTCTTTCTATC
>DAINRW010000326.1:0-1621 GCA_036741615.1 Nitrososphaera sp. | reverse complement strand
GGTTCGCTTGGTTCTGTGTTTGGACTGGTGTTGCCTTGACCCACTTCGTTGGCGCTAGTGTCAACGACGGGGCAATCTGGAACAATAAGCCTGTTTATCTCCTGTTGTAGCTGATTGCTGCCTCCTTCACTTTCGCTATACATATTTTGAACTATATTGCCAATCACCATATTCAATCTCCTTGCATCTTCAGTATCAAAGCAATTGTCTTGATCTACAATATCGGCAAACCTTTGTATGATGATGGTACGTGAATCTAGAGTAGCATTGGCGCCTGTTGAATCAACTTCTAGGTATGCGGTGATGGTGTTGTCGTCTTGGTCAAGAGTTATAGATCTTGTTCTGTCGGTAGCTCCATTATCCCACCGGTCAAATTCCATGTTGCCAAGAACAGGTACAGTAACAGTATATGTGGATCCCACAGTTCCAACAAATGTCAATGGAGCATGTCCTTCCATCAGAGTAGTTCCGTTGGTTGCTTCAATGACAATATACACTCCGGTTATTGTATCGCCCGATAGATCAGCCGCTCTAACAATCAGTTCCGAAGCATCTTCTGCTGTTTGCGACAGTGTATCGGCAATAGGAGCAACTCGGAATAATGCGCCATCTGCAAATGATAGAATGTACAGGTAGCCATCAGGGCCTGTCTTGATGTCCGTTATGCCTTCAAAGCCCGTACCGAAGATAGCATTCTCCGCTTCTTCGGGAGTATTTGCTACGGTATCGTCGAGCGCACCTTCAAGAGCAAGTGCAGACCTGTTTTCAGTTAGCTCAAAGCGGTAGATTGTGCCATTGCTCATGTCACTTACAAACATATCATTTTCATATTCTTCTCCAAGTGCACTTGAAGTAAGAAATTCAAGTGCAGTAGGATCAACCGGCTCTGTCCATGTAAACTCAGGGTTACTGTAATGACTCTCTCCGTTAAACATCACGAGGTCTGTCAGGTTGTAGTCTTGTGGCACCATTCCCTGTACGATTTTCCACCCACTGTTAAAGCCTGCACCAACCAAGTTTATCTCATCCACAAACGGTGCACCGTTCTCAGTATCCCACAGCAGGCCTGTCATTGGATCAAAGTCCATACCATAACCGCTGCGCATACCATATGCAAAGTAGTATTTGCCAAAGGCATCAGTTCCAATGATGGGCTCAGGAACCTCCCCATTTCTACCGACCCTTAGTATTCCACTTGTCCCATCGGGTTCAGAGCCATTCTCAAAATTTTGGACCATTGATGTGTGGCCTCCAACATCGCCGATAATGACATAGACATTGTTGTCTGGACCAATAACAACAGGTCCGCCATTATAGCGTGGTCCAGGGAAGGCTGGCAGGTCAAGCAAGAGTATAGGATTCACAAGCTGGTCTCCCCGCAGCTCATATCTGTAGAGGCGGTTGCCTGCGGGTGACACCCCCTGTCTATCATCACCATCAACCCCTCCACCAGATTCAGTGAAATACAAAAAGACGTAGGTTGTTGTCTCGTTTTCTCTTGAAACAGCAGTGCCTAACAGTCCTCTTTCACCATCATTTGCAACAGATACATCAAGAAGCGGTTCTGGCTGAAGCACACCATTTTCGATTACTCTCACTCTGCCGTTATCTTTTTCAAGGA
>DAINRW010000325.1:0-1622 GCA_036741615.1 Nitrososphaera sp. | reverse complement strand
CTGCTGTTTGATTACTGCTGCCTGCTGTTTGATTACTGCTGCCTGCTGTTTGATTACTGCTGCCTGTTTCCCCGGTTTGTGCAGCACCTGCACCTCCTCCTTGTTGTCCAACGTTCCTCAAAGATGGCGGAACCTGTAACATTTCGGGACTCAGCTCTTGCACAGGTGGCAGTCCGTATCGTTCATGCAGCCATTCCTGCTGTTCTTCCATTACTTGTGTTGAAAAATTTGGTCCTATGTAGCCAAAAGTTGCCCATAGTATGATTATTACGGCTAAGGAGATACCCATTACTAGTATGCCCCATGCGACACCACGCATATGTGGAGTGTAACCTTTGCTTTCTTCGTTATGAGAAGGCGAGGAAGACATTCTTCCATATTATCATGATACTGCCAATATATATAGAATGAAAATTCTACATGAGCATGTTGATGTAAAAAGCCAGCTCATGAATTGAGCAAATTTTGTTCATGATGTTATGAAATTATGCTTATCCTTCTATTTGAGATAGGGGTAACTTACTCTTTAAATTAAATCTCAGAGTACAATGAGGAACGGTCAGAAGCAGAAGCATAGTATTATGCTTATTTAAATACTCAAACGTATTTGTGTTCTCTTGGTTGGATTTCAGCAATAATTTCAACACTACGAATCAACTTTAAAAACTCTACAATGCTCTTACTAAACACCAAAAATATTTTGCTTCAACTTGGAGAGCACATAACTTCCCCACACTACATCAAATGAAGCCCGACCCGATGAAGACCATTTCTCATGTTAATGCATACGATGGTAATAAATATCGGCACTAAACCAAATCTCAGTGAAGGACATTGAAGCATGCTATTTTGGTTATGATTATTTGCATGGGTGCTCTTATGGCATCAATTGGAAGTTTAGGATATTATATGCCTTCTCAATACGATTTAGGACATAAAATACCTCCAGCTACAACAATTGCGCAAGGTGGAGAATTGGCAGATAGCTCACCCAATGTTACAACAAATTCTGTCCAAATGACAAGTATTGACAGTTTAACATTGACAGATTTGTTTGAAGGGACTCAACAATCAGTAGTTCAGGTCAGTGGTATATCAAGTGAGGACAATCCCTTTTTTGGAGCTAGCCTGGGATCGGGATTCATTTACGATAATAGCGGCCACGTAATCACCAACTTCCATGTTGTTGCAGGAAGTAATCCTGATGACATAAGCATAACATTTATTGATGGAACGGTTTATCGAGCAAGAGTAGTAGGTACAGACCAATACAGTGATCTTGCAGTACTACATGTGGAAGATGACGTTCCTGCAGGCAATATAATACCTCTGCCACTTGGAAACTCTTCTGCATTGCGAGTAGGTCAAGAGGTCGTGGCAATTGGTAATCCTTTTGGTCTATCTGGCTCCATGACAGAAGGTATCGTTAGCGGCCTCAACAGGTTGATTCCTGTTTATCAAGACCCGTTTTCAGATGTTGCGGCGCCTGCATTTTCCATTCCAGATGTAATTCAGACCGATGCAGCAATCAATCCAGGCAATTCAGGAGGACCACTTTTGAATATGCAAGGTGAAGTAGTTGGCATCAATTCTGCCATCTTTTCCACAACAGGCGGTTTTGC
>DAINRW010000324.1:0-1622 GCA_036741615.1 Nitrososphaera sp. | reverse complement strand
TTATTCCGAGTGTATCCATCAATTCTGATCAGTCTTTTACCGTGGTCGTCACGCTGACTTGACCACAACAGCACATAGCTTTTCTTTTTACCCGATACTTCTATTACATCTCCTGTTGATAGTTCCATCTCCTCCATTATTTTTGGATCTACCAATGCCATCCCCCTTCCCACAAATTTTGGGTTAGTCTCGGCTACTCTTAGTGATACTTTATTATCGTTATTATTATTATTATTATTGAAATTTTTCAATCTATTTTTCACCTCTAAATAAAAATGGAGTGGGTTTTGATTATTTTACTCCACTCTGACCTCTCGTGCCTTTCGCTTTGGAGGTGCCTTCAGTTTAATCTTCAGCTCCAAAATGCCGTTTGCATAGGTGGCTTTTGCTGATGTGTCATCTAGGCCGACATTTACCGGAATATCCGTATGATATTTCTTCTCTCCCTTTTCTGCATGTATGGAGACATACTCTTCTCCAACATTGACCTTGATGTCCTGTTTTGTGACTCCCGGCATCTCTGCAGTGATAGTCAGCGTGTTCTCTTTCTCATCTACCGCGGTGTCAACTAGTGGTTCTCTAACACCACTTTGTTCCACGAGTCCTCTTGACGATGGTTTGACATTGCCAAATTCCCTTACGTGCGGCTTGCCATCTGGGCCTACAGTTATCTGATAGCCGTAGTAGTAGGGACCTTGGACAACCATGTCAGAGGGGCTGCTTTCTCTAATAGTTCGGAACATTCTGTTCAGCATCTCCTCCGCTTCGGCAAACTCTTTGTCGATGCTCTCAAACATTCTCCTTCCGAAACCGATATCCCATTCTCTTGACATTTTCGGTTCACCTGCTGTATGTAATACCTATTACACTATATAATTTTTTCGGCACAAAGCAAGCTTTTTATTACAAGGATGTAAGACTTATACACAGACAAAGATGTATTCCGAGGCAATATCCGTTCCAGAGGCTATACGGAAAGTTCTCGTAAATGACCATGTTTATATGCAAGCATTGATGTTGGGTATCGCAAACTATACTGCGCTAGCTGAAAGGATCAAACCTGAAATTGAACGATTAATTGGTTCCAAAGTAAACTTGAATACCATCGTAGTTGCTATCAAAAGATTTGCAGATGCACTGGAAAAGAAGAACAGGAAGCAACAACATAATGACAATACGCAATTGACTGCAGCAAAAGCAAAGATGTCATTGACAGACAGTATCATAGACATTGATTTCCAGAAAGAAAATAATGACGATGACAATGATGCCTTGGCCCGTATTTTAGATGAATTCTTCGAGCAGGACAGTAGGTATAATCTGTTTCAAACTGATAGTCACTTTTCTCTGCTTACAGAGGATGCAGATGAAATCAGGAGAATGGTAGCTGATGCAATACAAAAATTTGACGGCAGGATAAGAGAAGGTCTTTCCAAAATAACTGTATCATTGACCTCCGATGATCCAAGCCGATACCATATATTGTCGCTTGTTTCAAATATATTGAACAATCATCAAATTCCAATACATAGCGCTTTCTTTACTACAAATGAAATGGTGTTGATATTGAGCGATAAGGATGCAGCAAAGGCGTATGATTTGATCAGAATGAAATTAGGGTA
>DAINRW010000323.1:0-1626 GCA_036741615.1 Nitrososphaera sp. | reverse complement strand
TTTATCAGCATCTCAGGACCTGAAATAATGAGCAAGTTCTATGGTGAATCGGAAGCAAGATTAAGAGAAATCTTTAAAGAAGCTAAAGAAAAGGCGCCCTCTATAATATTTATCGATGAAATTGATTCTATTGCCCCAAAACGAGAAGAAGTAACAGGCGAAGTAGAAAGAAGGGTAGTTTCACAATTATTGTCACTGATGGATGGTTTAGAAGCAAGAGGCAAGGTAATTGTAATTGCTGCAACTAATAGACCAAACGCAATTGATCCTGCACTAAGGCGCCCTGGTAGATTTGATAGAGAAATAGAGATTAAAGTTCCTGATAAGCGAGGTAGACTAGAGATATTACAAATACATACACGTAACATGCCATTGGATACTGATGTAGATCAGGATAAAGTCGCTGCAGTAACCCATGGTTTTGTAGGTGCTGATCTTGAATATTTGTGTAAAGAAGCTGCAATGAAGTGCCTGAGAAGATTACTACCTGAACTTAACTTGGAAGACGAGAAATTGGCTCCAGAAGTATTGAACAAGTTAGTAGTTACAATGAGCGATTTTGAGAACGCTGTAAAAGAAGTAATGCCCTCTGCCATGAGAGAAGTATACCTGGAATCTCCTGATATTCCTTGGACAGCAATAGGAGGATTAGAAGAAGTAAAGCGCGAATTGCAAGAGGCAGTAGAATGGCCTTTAAGATATCCAGATTTATATACAAAATTGGGACACGCAATGCCAAAGGGTCTGCTGATGCATGGCCCATCAGGCACCGGGAAGACACTGCTTGCAAAAGCTGTAGCTACTGAATCTGAGGCTAATTTCATTAGCGTAAGAGGACCAGAATTATTATCCAAATGGGTAGGTGAATCGGAACGAGGCATTAGAGAAATATTTAGAAGGGCAAGACAGGCAGCACCATGTGTAGTATTTTTCGATGAAATTGATTCAATTGCTCCAACTAGAGGCATGGGAGGAGATAGCATGGTTACGGAGCGTGTTGTCTCACAATTGCTCACGGAGTTGGATGGAATTCAAGCATTATCTGGAGTAGTAGTTATTGCTGCCACGAATAGAGCAGACATGATAGACCCAGCATTATTGAGACCAGGACGATTTGATAAAATTGTATTTGTTCCTATGCCAGACAAAGCTGCAAGGCAAAAGATCCTGGAAATTCATTCGAAAGACAAACCAATCGGTTCTGATGTAGACTTCGTAAAAGTCGCTGAACTTACTGATGGCTTTAGTGGTGCTGATACAAGTTCAGTAGCAAATACAGCAGTCTCACTTGTTTTACATGAATACTTGGCAAAATATCCTACGCCAGAAGAAGCAGCAAAGCATGCTTCTGAAGCTCATGTAATGATGAGACACTTTGAAGAAGCAGTAAAGAAGATTAAGACTCAGAGAGAAGGTAAGCCTGGAGAAAAAGTCACAGTTCCCTATTACAGATGATCGGAAGATCAAATGGGAACGAACAAACAATTTTTATTTTGAATATTCAAAATACCTTATTGATCTCCTTCAAGTTATTTCTATAAACAAAATATCGTTTCTCAGAACAACCCAATTTTCGTGGGGCAATGTTTTTAAGTTATTCTCTTAAGAAGTTAAGATAACAAAAAG
>DAINRW010000322.1:0-1636 GCA_036741615.1 Nitrososphaera sp. | reverse complement strand
CACGTCGCCCATTATCTGAATTTTTCCTCTATTGTTTTTGCGTTCATACATCATTTTCATATTCTTAGACTGTTTGATAGATTAGGTGTATGGTGGAACAGTCGTTCCAGGTGACCATTCCACCAATTTTTATGATATATTCTTACTTCAGTATTTATGCTAAAGGATTCTGATTTTTAGTTATCGTATATTTCCTATCACGCCAGCTAACTGCACCTTTATTCTTTGCATCGACGATTGCCGATAGGAAACTGAATGATATAAGGGCACCACTCAAAGGAGCAGCAAATGCATATAAAGGGGTTTCAAATATGGCTAACCGGCATTGCGCTGCAATAGTGATCATTATCAAGGCAATGGTTGACACGTGTAATCCAAGCAGTATAGTGGACGATAGGTTCCCAACAAGGTTGGCTACTAACAGGTATGGCAGAGATACGAAAGGAGCAAACAGGATAAAAAATACGGCCACAACCATCATATAGGCATCCGCCTTGTCCTGATAATATACGGGTATCATAAAGCGACGTAGACCTTGCCAAAGCGTATGGAGATCCCGTGCCCATACTGCATCTATTAGGGACTCGCCTCTCACCATCTTCATTCTGAATTTGCTTGCTTTGACCTTGCCTCCAAGTGCTCCGTCCTCGACCAATTCCTCCCTTACGCCCTCATGAGTACCAACTGACTCATAAGTACTTCTTGTGATGAGGAAAAAACTGCCAAAAAAATATCCAGTTTTAGTGTTTGGGTCGTTTACGCGAATTGGCGAAAAACGCGTGTGCAAAAAAGTTGCAAGAACAGGCATCGTCATCTTTGTCCAGAAATCATTGCATATAAGCCGAGGTACGGCGGTCAGTGCGTCAAGGTTTTGAGACACTACATGTCCAACTGCAAGAGACATTGTAGGATGCAAATGTCTGCTATCTGCGTCTGTGAACATCAAGAGTTCGCCCCGAGCATGTAGATATCCCTGATAACATGCCCAGTTCTTGCCAGTCCACCCCTCGGGTTTAGGTGATGCATCGATGTGTATGACTCGCGAGTCTTTACCTGCATAAGCCTTGATTATTTCACCAGTCCTGTCGGTTGACGAATCGTTAATTGCAATTATCTCAAAGCTTGGATAATCCTGCCCAAGTAGGCTGTCAAGACAACGTGCAATGTACCGTTCTTCATTTCTGGCAGGCATGATAACGCTTACTTGGGGAAAACGCCTTATGTTTGTCCGATCGAATGTTTCAAGCCTTGGTGATTGTCGAAATGATTTGGTCATATATGCAAGAAAGTAAATCCAGACGCCAAATATGCCGGCCATTATGGCAGCCAATACTAAGTTCGTTACTGTAAGGGCAAGATCCATTGATTATTTAGCAAGAAATAGGGCTATTTATTCGGCTGCTTCTGCAATTCGCACAAGCGCTTCATCAGTTCCTTTCGATATATGCCCTTTAACCATGCCTGAGAATATAGATAGAAAACCAGTTAATTTAATCTTCCATACTACATCAATTCGCGTCTTGCGATTGTCTAAAGGATGAAGCATTACCGTCTTGGTGCCCTTAATCGGACCCTCTGTTATTATTATTTCAACTGATTTGTTTGGATTGAGCAGGACTGTCTGACGGCATTTTGA
>DAINRW010000321.1:0-1667 GCA_036741615.1 Nitrososphaera sp. | reverse complement strand
GAAAGGATTGATGGTCTCATTTTGCCAGGCGGCGAAAGCACTGTGCAGAGTAGTCTTGTTGCCATCCAGCGCTCTATGCCTGTAATAAAGAAGCGTATCTCAGAAGGCATGCCAGTGCTTGGCACATGCGCTGGTATGATAATGCTGTCAAAAAGGGCTTATGACAGAATTGTAGGGGATACAAAGCAGAAACTGATAGGCAACCTTGACATCGTCATTGAGAGGAATGCCTTTGGAAGACAGAATGACTCCTTCGAAGCAGATCTTTCATTAAGCATGCTGGGCGATGAGGCATTTAAGGGAGTGTTTATCCGAGCTCCTGCCGTGAGTGAGGTGGGCAAGGATGTTGAAGTAATTGGCAAGCTTAACAACAAAATTGTGGCGGTGAAGCAAAAAAATATCATTGGAACTTCATTTCATCCTGAGCTCTCTGGAGACTCTAGAATGCACCGGCATTTGATCAATATGGTTCTTGAATTCAAGAACGGCTCATAACGGCATATCTCTTTTCTCTTATCTCTTACCTGTTATCTTTTTACCTCTGAAAAAGGCGACCATTTCTCAGACTTTTTCTGAAGTTATATCTGCCTGATGTCTTTCAATATGAATATGTTGATGACATGTCCCTACATACATATGCTGTAGCGTGAGCCCAAAATGTTACCATCTAGGTAAAGTATTCCGCGTTTATGATGATGATGCTGCTGCAAACTATTGTAATAAAGAGCATACCAAGGATTCAAGAACTCCTAGTCAGCGACAAAAAAGAATGCTATCGCAATTATGATATAGACTGCTGTCAGCATTACGCCTTCAAACCAGTTACTTCTCCCATCATGTACTATCAGGTTCAGAATTATAGCTCCTAAGAAAAGTACCCCTAGTTCCAGCAGTGTAAACACAAGTGTAAATGGCTGGCCCATTGCAATGCCTGCGAATACAAGGATCGGGACTACAAAAAGCGCAATCTGGGTACCTGAGCCTGCTGCTATGCCAATCGAAAGCTCCATTTTGCCTTTCCTTGCAAGGAGAATTGCACTACTATGCTCAGCTGCGTTTCCAACAATACCTACAATTATCGCACCAACAAACAATTCGCCAAAGCCAAGTTCTTCTCCTGTTGTCTCGACTGAAGCAACCAATATTTCGCTTACTACTATGACACCCGCCATGCTCGCTGCAAGGAATAGAAACGACTTTTTCTTGCTCCAGTGTGTACTGTGACCGTGGCTTTCATGTATGTGCTCAGTACTTTCAGGTGGTGGTGTGAACAAATGTTTGTGCGTAATGAATGTAAATACTATCCCGAGGATATATACGATCAGCAAGATGAATGCCAATGCATCGCTCAGCAACTGCACCTGCCCTTGGTTTTCTGAAGAAGAAGGTATAGTGCTTACCAAAATGGTCGGTACTGCAAGTCCAATTATTGCCAAGAAAAGCATTGATGCCTGAATGCCAACATTTTCCCTGCTAAAGGTTTGCTCTTTGAATCTAAAACCACCCGCTATGACACTCAACCCCAAGATGAGAAGTATATTGCCAATTATTGCACCTGTAATGGATGCCTTGACTAGGTCTAGGAGTCCTGCGCTTATGGCAACCACTGCTATAATGATCTCTGCAGCATTACCAAAGGTCACATTCAGAAGTGACCCTGCTGTGGG
>DAINRW010000320.1:0-1670 GCA_036741615.1 Nitrososphaera sp. | reverse complement strand
CTCTATATTTGTGAGAAGACCTTTTCCCCTCAGTAAATCCTGTATATTCATGTTATTATTGTCTTTTAGCTTTATCCTGCATATTATGGCTAGACCCTGAGTATCGCATTTGAAGCATCTGAGAGCCTCAAGAACCTCGACTCTGTCAGCATTCAAGCCAAAGATTTGCTTCCATGCAGCTTCATAACTGAACTCCATTGTTATACGTCTCATATGTCATATCCACACGCTTGTTTGTTGATACCACAATTTCGCCTCTAATAATATTGTGCCCCACATGTTGGGTATAAAGGAAAAATGTTTAGCTCATTATACAAATTTATGGAAAAACAAAACCATCAAGACAAGAGACAACAAGAGCAGCAGCCACAAAGGATTGAACCCACCCATCAGAGTATAGTAAGATATAGAGAGATTCCATTATGGGGTTGGATAGCAGTTATCGGATACATGCTTTTAGTAGATAATTTACCTTCGTGGGAGTATGAAGGATGGGCACTAGTTGCAGGCTGGTTTGCAGCTAGTGCAATGTGTGTAATCAATTATAGGTCATGTGGAAGATACCACTGCAAAATAACTGGACCTGGATTTTTTGGACTTGGCATATTAGCTATTCTAGACACAGTCGGAGTGATTAATGTAGCAGCATGGGTCATTTGGAGTATAGTCTCTGCTGTCCTTGCAATTGGATTTGGTCTTGAGTATAGATATCATTCCAAAACCAGTTCATATTACGTTGTTGCCTGCGATTCTAAACGGGAAGTTAATGATAGATAGACACACTGTGTGAGTTTTGAAAATTGCAGGAACGTATGCCTCCAAGAAAAGATAGTAAAGAGAATCATTATCAGAGGAGGTGTTTACAAAAATACTATAAGATATATTTAGATATTCTTCGGAAGGTTGTCATACTATTGTCTTTTCTTATAATTTGCAGAATCTAATACTATTCCTCCTTTTAAATGATAAGAATATGTTTGCAGCATGGCAAAAATTCTAAGAGTTGTTGCTTTGCTAAGCATTATTATTCTCTCGATGACGGCAGCGTCAATGATTGTAGGAGGAGGATTTTTGGAAATTGCTCCTACCACCCACAATCAAGCGGCTGCTCAGCAGATGGGTAATCAAACGACAATGGCTGCTAACCAAACAATGGCTGCTAACCAAACAATGGCTGCTAACCAAACAATGGCTGCTAACCCAGACTTTGACGCACAATTAACAGGTGCATCAGAAGTACCTCCTGTTCAAACTACTGCTTCAGGATTTGCAGACCTAGATGTAGAAGTAGAAGATGGTCAGAGGGTGCTAGATTATCAACTCTCTGTCAGCAATATTAGCAGGGTAACTCAAGCTCACATACATCAGGGCAATAGTAGCGAAAACGGTCCTATCATAGTACCACTCTTCAACGCATCTACTCCAACTGGACCTGTGAGTGGACAATTAGCAGAAGGACAAATTACTCCTGCTAACTTTGTGGGACCATTACAGGGAATGCAGCTGGATGACTTGATATCTCTGATGCAGAATGGAACGGCCTATGTTAATGTGCATACACAACAAAATCCTCAAGGTGAAATAAGAGGAACCGTCCTACTAGACGATAATATTGATGACGATAATGGAGGAGGAGATGACGATAATGGAGGAGGAGATGACGATAATGG
>DAINRW010000319.1:0-1674 GCA_036741615.1 Nitrososphaera sp. | reverse complement strand
TGCATACACCATCGAGCATCTGAGCAAGTCTCTTATTTGCTGCTACTCCACCTACGATCATCATTTCTTTCTTGCCAGTGAATGAAAGGGCTCGCTCGACAGCCTCCGCCAACATTGCAAATGCTGTTTCCTGCAGCGAGTAGCATGTATCTGCCAACTCAGAATTGCATGAAGCAAGCTTGACTGCGGCAGTCAACAGGCCGGAGAATGAGACATCGTTTCCTTTAATAATATAAGGTAGTTGAATATATCTTCCGGCCGACCGACTTGCTAATTGTTCGATCTTGTTGCCACAAGGGGAGGCAAAACCAAGAGCTCTACCAAATTGGTCGAGCAATTGTCCAACTGTTATGTCAAGTGTCTCTCCAAAGACACGCCAGCGGCGATGAGAAAATGCAAGTATCATGGTATGACCGCCTGACACTAGCAGTACGAGCGGGTCAGAAGCTCCTGTGAGCATTGCTCCAAGCTCTAGATGACCAAGGGCATGGTTGACACGCACAAGAGGCTTTTTGTAAAATCCTGCAACAGTCCTTGCTACCACTGCACCAACGCGCAAACATGGCCCAAGACCAGGTCCAGCTGAGTATCCGACAATATCAATATTCTTCATTGTGACATTGGCTGATTTTAGAGCATCTCTTAGAATATCTGACGATAGTTCCATGTGATGGCGCGATGCTTCGCGTGGATGTATGCCACTTCCCTCTGGTGCTTTGTAAACATCACGGGCATCAGAGAGTATATTTCCTGTTGAATCGACTACAGAACAACCAAATGTATGCGCAGTACTTTCAATTCCAAGACACAGCATGGTATTATCTATCATCCTCTGCTTGTCGCTGACGCTATCTTAATCACATCACCACTTTTCAGCTGATAGCTGGCAGAAATCCTCTGTTTTGTTCTTACATCAATTGCATATAGAAAACCCTTTGCAAGGTCAGCATGTATTGCTCCGGCAAGATCCTTGGCAGTCGAGCCTTCAGGGAGAAGCCAGACATCAGGCAAAACATTCCCCTTTTTGTCTGTGAGTTTAAACTCGTCTTCTACTGGATATACCTCCACCATGCGAAGAAACTTAAAACATGCAATATTGATAACTTCCTGAACTCCAGTAGAACCATATTTTTGCATAAACCCCTTTACAATATCAAGTGCCTTTTGTTGCTGGGCATTTAGCGTCACCTCAGGCTTGACATCAAATGAAGCATCTCCAGGCAGGTAATGCAAAATGCCTTTTTTGGATGCCTTTCTCAACAGGGCCTCAGCTTCTGATGCACATGGAATTAGTTCGAGACCGCCAGCTTTTATCTTCTTGATGTTATCCTCTGCAGATGGCAGGTCGGCCTTGTTGGCCGCTATCACAAACGGTTTGGCTTTTGTGCGTAGCACTTTGCAAAATAAGAGTACGTCGTCATGATTCCACGTCACGGGCTTTTTTAAAGATAAGCCTGACGTTTGTATTGCAGTGGTGATCACTTGCTCGCTTATTGCAAGACCTGATAAGCGCTTGGCAAGCAGCTGTTCCAGCTTTTGACCCTGACTTTCGGCTTCCCTTGCAGTCTTACTCCAGTCTCTCCCAATGATCGATTCAATCCAGAGATCGAATTCCTCCTCTACAAAGCGGATATCAAATGTAGGGTCTCCGGTTCCAGCTCGAACAGGTCTACC
>DAINRW010000318.1:0-1677 GCA_036741615.1 Nitrososphaera sp. | reverse complement strand
GTCGTGGGTTCAAATCCATCCACCCAGTCCACTTCTTTCTGTTGTACAACTACGGTATTGTTTTGAATTCAAATTACATAGTTGTCAGACAAATTCAGCAGCAATGCCTTAGACAAATCAGCAAGGTATTTGAAGAATCTGCCCTTCGGAGTTGTTTTTCCACTATTTCTAGCAAATGCATTTAGCCTTAGTATTCGCGCTTTGAAGGGAGCAAGATGATGTTTTTTTATAATAAAAAGAGAAATAATGCCAGGGTAGCAGCAGCAACGAGCATCCTTACACTGGCAATAATAATGGCTGTATCAAACATGGCTGTTGGTCCGGCATTAGCCACAACAACACCTCAAGCTTCTCAATCGGGAATTGAGTTGTCATCACAACCAGTCTATCAGACACAGGAAACACTTGTAAGTCAGAGCCCAATAAACCAGACCCATGCAGAGTTTGTCGTATCTGCAAATGGAACGCTGACTTTGCCAAATGGTACAGAAACTATCAGAACTACTAGCACCAAAAGCGGAATCGTATCGATGATGGATGGTACTTTTGCTGGAAAAGAAATCCTGACTACTGAAGATGGAAGCGAGAATGCAACGGCAACGGTCTATGAAATACTACGGTTTAACATGGAAGCGGGCAACGGCACGGGTATCGCAATAGCACTATTTCATACAAATTCAACAGAATTGCTAGCACCCTTGGACGGTATGATACTGACAGGTCGTGGTGAATTGTACACAGACGAAACTGGCTTGCACTCGTTGTGGAAATGGCAGAGTGGAATACCCTAGGTAATAGGCTGACTGACGTCGTGGGTTCAAATCCCACCCGGTTCATTTCTTTTATTCTCGTAAAATAGGGCATTAGATTAAGCGCATTTTTTGATATAGAACACCTTCGTCTTAGGATGGAACTCTTTTATCCTTTGTTTCTATCCTAGAATGTACGCAAAATGGGGATGCTGAATAATTGCAATAGAAAAATGCCCCTACTACGCAGCATCCATCTTGTAGTGACTATCTTCACACTGACAATAATTTTTGCATTGACTAGTACTACTCTAGTATCGGCCTCTACAGCTGGTAATGCTACTACAACTACATCATCACCGTCATCAAGGATAGAGTTATTACCTCAACCTGTCTATCAACGAGAGCCATCAACATCAGGTGTGACTCCAATAAACCAGACACACATAGCCTCTACATTCTCTGCAAATGGCACATTGACTCTTCCAAACACTACAGAGACTATCAATACCACTAGCAACGGTAGCTCAATTACCTCACTTGCAACACAATCTGCTATAGGAACGGAGACCATTATGACGCAAGATGGTGAGACTGTAATCGCCACATTTTATGAGATTCTTGAATTTCCTCCTGGGGCTGGTGGAGCAAACGGCATTGCAATAGCGGTGCTTCATACAAACTCAACAGACAGACTTGCACCATTGAATGACACGATACTAGTAGGAACAGACTACCTGTATCCAATTAGTGAGGGTTTTTCAACATATTGGGAGTGGGTACCGACACCACCACTACTTCCTTCTAATACTATGGAAGAAAGCCCTCCTCCTTCTCCAACAAATACAACAACTACAACTGATGCTACTACTGCTAATGACACCAATGCAACAGCAGCGACCGTGGGTTCAAATCATCCCACCCTGTC
>DAINRW010000317.1:0-1677 GCA_036741615.1 Nitrososphaera sp. | reverse complement strand
GCTCAACTGACGAGCAGTTTACCGGATGGGTAGTCTAGCCTGGTTAGGATACCTGTCTTACACACAGGTGGTCGAGAGTTCAAATCTCTCCCCATCCATTATCTATTGCAGGATACATCTTTGATCAGATACTTAGCATAGAGGCGCACACACATCTAGAACACAGTGGCCACGATTCAAGACGTGGATTTAGAGCTATGCTTGCAGAATTATGATTTGCTAACTACTTCTAGCTGGCAAATCTTTCCATCAACCTTACAATGCACTTAGTTGTCTTGTTCAATAGATCAATCCTAGCAAATTCGTTTGGCGAGTGTATGCGAGCAAACATGTAGGTGCTACCGATCGAAATACAAGGGGCCTTGAGCACCTTTGCGAAAGAGTACATCGGGCCCGTGCCCGCAGAAGATACACTTATTATCGCTGATCCAAAGGTCTCTTTTGCAGCCTGTTCCACCTGCCGTACAAAAGCGTCATCGATAGGCGTCCTTGCCGCAGCTTCTCCGTGTATAAGCTTGACCTCAATGTCTGAAAAGCCATGTTCCTTCAAGTGATTCTTGAGCCGTTCAAGCTGCCTTTCAGGTACCATATCGGGCACAAGTCTAAAATCTATTTTGACTGCTGCCTGAGAGGGCAATACAGTTTTTGCACCTTCGCCAATATAACCAGAGTTAATGCCGGCAATGTTGCATGTAGGCATTCCTACGAGTGCCTTTTTTATGTCAGTTCCCTTTGCATCGGCTACAAACTTGCTCACGCCGTACTCTTTCTTAAATTCTTCCACGTCAAAAGGCTCACTTGCAATCGTTGACAGTTCTAGCTCTGTAAATGACCGTACTTCACTGTACCAATCATTGATTAATATCTTGCCTGTCTGATCCCGCATTGTATTGAGCGCATAGATAAGTCGCCATGTGGGGTTTTCAATAAGTACTGCAAGACTGGAATGAGCATCACGCACTGGCCCGTTTGCTATCAATTCAACATATAACAGCCCCTTCATGCCGAGGCTGATTATCGGCCTGTCTTTAGCGTCTACATACCCAAACTCCCATATTACGCCATCGCAAGAAAGCCTATTGCTGTACCTATTCAGGTACTGTTCGACATGCACGCTTCCAACCTCCTCCTCGCCTTCGACCATGAACTTGACATTGCAAGGAACATCCCCTGCATTTTTCAAGTAATATTCAACTGCCTTGATACGTGTGATCAGTTCTCCCTTATCATCCGCTGAACCTCTGCCAAACAAATAGTTACCCTCGACCTTTCCACTAAATGGTTCATTCTCCCATAGCTCGAGGGGTTCTTCTGGCTGCACATCGTAGTGGTTATAAAACAAAATAGTTTTGTTCGGATTTGACTTTGATTTTAATTCGCCATAAACGATAGGGGGGATACTCTTGTCGTCAAGGTAGAGAACTTCAGAGTTGATGCCAGCTTTGCGCATTATTTTTGCAACGAGGTTTGCACACTCGACTAGGCCCTGCTTTTTTGCAGAAACGCTTGGTTGCCTTATCAGGATCTGAAGGTCTGAAATTAGACCATCCATTTCAGCATCTACTATTTCATTTATCGTGCTCAACGGAGTGTTAGAGATTTTGTAATTAAAATAAAGGTTACTTTTTAAATATCTGGCTAGTTGTTTGGCTTAATATCCATATATCCTAAATTTGG
>DAINRW010000316.1:0-1685 GCA_036741615.1 Nitrososphaera sp. | reverse complement strand
GTGACAAACATCTGGCCGACATTTTCAACCATCACCACAAAGTCAGTCATAGCGGGTGAATATACCGCACCACCTGCGCACGGGCCTATGCTTGCGGTGATCTGTGGTATTACTCCTGATGCCATCGCATTATGAAAGAAAATTTCGCCATATCCATCTAGACTCATGACACCTTCCTGAATGCGCGCACCACCAGAGTCGATTATGCCGATTATTGGGCAGCCCACCTTCATGGCATGATCCATCGCCTTGGCTATTTTCTTGCTTGTCATTTCTCCAAGTGAGCCGCCAAGAACAGTGAAATCAAAAGAAAATAGAAACACCTGTCGACCGTTTATGGTTCCAAAGCCAGTGACAGCTCCATCGCCATAGAATTTGGGAAGCGTAGGGTCGTCGCCTCTATGTGTAACGTACTTATCCAGCTCTACAAATGAGCCTTCGTCAAGTAATAGAGCAATCCTTTCTCGAGCAGTGAGCTTGCCTTTAGAATGCTGAGCCTCAATCCTTTCCTGACCGCCGCCACTCTCAGCAGATTTTTTCATTGAAGCCAGTCGTTTAATTTTCTCTTCATGCATAGAGATATAATGTAAGCGCATAAGTCGTTATATAAATTCATTACAGATAGCGCTATTCTCTCAGGCTAGCTCGTCCTCCCTGAGCCCGGCGAAAGACATTCATGCCAAGATTGTAGTTTTCAAAGAGCGACTCCAACGTTTCAACTTCTGTAGAAAGCATTGCAATTTCGCCTCTATTTTGCTCAGGGTTCTTCATAAGCTCTTCAATCCGATCCTTTTTTCTAGATAAGAGCTTGCCTACATTCTGCTCATATTCACTTGACACAGGATTTGTTGCCTGCCATACAAATTTTAACCTTTAGTCATTTAGATATTCAAATAATAGTTAACGAGGATGTAAAAGTTTTGATACTAATTACATGGTAATAACCGCCACTAAGGGCATTCAAATAGAGGGGTGAATAGAGACCTTAGACGCAAATGCACAGCATGAATAAAAAAGAAAAGAAAAAGACTAAACATAGATCAAAGAATCTAAGTTAACCGTTTGGGCAGAGTGGTAGAAGTATTTTTAGCGGGCTGGCGTGGGCAATTTGCCTTTACTGTTCCCGTCACCAAAACTCCTATTTGGATGGCAATAGAACAGAGGCTAGCTGCACTGGTAGGCTCCAAGATACCGCCATTACCTTATTCCTAGCGTTTATCATTATTGTCATAATTTGCAATTAGGTTAATGATGATAACAACTCTTTTTTACAATTGTGAACTTGGATGGGTGAGCTGCGACCTTACAATTGTAAACTGTAGTCTTTATTTAAGAACATGATCTTATTTCTCTATATGTTCAAAGACCCTGTGTGCAATATGATGGTCGATGAGAAGAAAACCAAGTTTGTGTCAGAATCTGGCGACGGAAGAAAGGTGTATTTGTGCTCATCAGCCTGCAAGAGCCAATTTGAAGCAAATCCCAGCAAGTATGGCTACTAACGGCTGACAATAGCAGAGCGCGCTAAGTATAGACGTATGCTATATTTACTATATCTACACCCCTCATCTTTATTTTGTTGATCATCTAAGAAATTCTATATTATCGGATATGAACCAAACACAAAAATCAAGATTCAAAGTTGTTGGAATGTATTGCACTACCTGCAAGCCAATTGTTGAAAA
>DAINRW010000315.1:0-1689 GCA_036741615.1 Nitrososphaera sp. | reverse complement strand
GATCCTTCGCCTGATTGAACCCATTGCTGAAGCGTCTGATTCCATTTTATGGTATCTGCAGGCATATCCAATTTGCCAAGAGGTCCTTGGGTCGTGATGTTTGTCCAAGGGCTTCGAAACGAGATAACCTCGCCAGTATATGGATGTCTAAAGGTATCAGAATCTGCAATCATGAAATAAATGCTTCTGCTATAGAGATCCTGCAGACCTGCAATTGTATTCCAGGATCCTTGATGGATCTGTTTAACTCCTATGTCAAGCGACGAGTTCCCGTCTCCTGACCTTGCATTTAGCAGAGAATACTTGCTTGTGATTCCTGCTCCAAAATCGTTTACAAAACCCTGTACAGAGGCAGAGGAAACAAACGGGTCAGTCTTTTGGGCAACAAAGATCCTGACAGATTCTTGAATACCCATTTTTATTGCATCATTTACAAGCTGATTCCTTTCCTCTTCTGATGTAAAGTTGAAAAATGCTATCTTTTGAGTAACCTCATCGAGCGTAGCATTTTGATAGTTCCAATAAGCAGGATTCTGAGATCCAGGCATTGCACTCAACCATGGTGCATACATCTGGGCAGGAATTATTGGATTATATTTGACAAAAGCACTAGTGCCACCCATTTCCTCAGTGTATAGTTGCCATTCCAAGTTCTTCGGATCTGAGGCGTACACTACTGTATTTGCCTTGTTTAAGTCGCCATAGTCTCTTTGGACATTAAAGCCAATCTTTTCAAGCTCCGAAGCAAGCAACTCCCCCATTGATTGCTTTTTGACGTCGTCTTGTCTTATTAGGACATTTACAGTAACAGGACTGCCATTGAATTGCCATTTGCCGTTGTTATTTGTAGCGCCTGCAGCATTCATTGCTCCAGAGATCATATTTGATGCAAGAGAAGGATTATACCTAAAGCCAAATGATTCGACTGTACCAATTATGTTCAGATATTCCGGTGAATATATCCCAAATGGATCAACAAGGGGATTGCCATAACCCTTCAAAATCTCATTGATAACGAACTCTCGATCTATCAGATAATTTAATGCATAACGTACTTCCTTGAATTGAAACGGATTTAGAACATTGGGATCCGCTGCAGGGGCAGGATTTACAAAAAACCCTAAAGAACCTGCAGTCTTATCATAAACCTTTAGCCTAGGATCGTTCTTTGCATTATTGGCAGCTTCTTGGGGGATTGGAAAGAAATAAGTGTCAAGGAAACCAGATTTAACCTCTTCAAGCGCAAGATTCTCGTCTACTCGATGAATAAATCTTGCCTGATCTATAAAGGGACCCTTTTCGGGTGCCTGCGAGAAAGCAGAATTTTCAACTAATGTAGAACTGAACAATATGAATATAAGGGAATAAAGAACAAGCATAGGAAGTCCTAGTTTCTCCAATGCTATCACGGGACTGACCCACGCTAATATATATTTCTAATATTGTTGCCTGTTAAATTTCTACCTCTGGTACCGCATCTATTAGCGATTTTGTATAAGGGTGCGCAGGATTGGATAGAATGGTGTCAATTGGACCCATCTCGATTATTTTACCGGTCTTCATAATAGCCAAATCGTCTCCGATATATCTGGCAGTCGATAGGTCGTGTGTGATATAAATATAGGAAATATTGAATTTCCGTTTTAGACTCTGCATAAGTCCTAATATTTCACCTCTAACAGAAACATC
>DAINRW010000314.1:0-1714 GCA_036741615.1 Nitrososphaera sp. | reverse complement strand
CTTCGACGTTATTTTTTTTAGCAATTGCCTGTACCAAATTCTTGGTATACCTGCCAACGCCTCCTTTCATTGGAGGATACTCGCCGGAGACAACTAAAATCCTCATCCCTTTTAGGTTGACGAAGATCGGTGTACCCCTATTTGGCTTCTTGCTTGCTCGATATGAATTCTCATTGCTTTTCTAAAGCTACTCGGCGAAAATTGTAGAGCCCTCTCGCGCATTTTCATCCTTTTTTCTTCATTAGCATATTGGATGTTTTTTGCAATGAGATCTGCTGCTTTCTCTAGCGTATCGTATTGTTGATCACCTGCAGTTATTTCGCTGCAGCCTCCATATGATGGCACAATAGGAAGAAGGCCTGCTGCCATTGCTTCTACGATTGAAACTCCGAAATGCTCGCCAACCATTGTATGTAAATACACTGTGCTGCTAGACATCGAATCAATAAGTTCTTCATTACTCACGTTGGGTGTCAAATTTACAGCCTCGGTTAAGCCAGACATCTCTATCATTTGCTTTAGTCCTTTAAAATAAGATCTGTTTGCGGGAGTAAGTGAGCCTACAATCTGAAATTTGATTTTTCCCTCAAGAAGCTTAGCAATTTTGATAGCGTTTTCAAGACATTTTTCAGGAGAAAAGCGAGATACCACAAGTACTTTTGATTCTCTATTACTGATTGGCTGGTTGTAGGCAGAGGAGAAACGTTCTGTATCCACAGGCGGATAAAGTATATAGGGTTCCACTCCTGGAAGGGCCTCTCTTATGGCTTCCCTGCTAAATTTGGAATTTGTGAGTATCAAGTTCGACCTTTTTGCAGCTGTGGTAGCAAGAGAGCGCGTGATTATGCTATAAGGCTTAAAATATGCTCTCCAGAAAAAGGATTTCCTGTATTTGTTGCTCCCATAGCCACCGGCTGTATTCATTAAGAATGTGGGAAAGTGAAGGTACAAAAGATAAGGCACACCGCCGGAGATCCTATAAGGAAGCGCGTCTCCATGCGTGTTGATGATAACATCAGAATCTCTAAAGTCTGTTGATGAAAGTAAAGTTAGAAGACGTTGATACACTCCAAAATAGTTCAGTTTGAAAGGAAGCAGAGATTTTGTCCGTGCAATATGTATTTTTTTCCCATAAGACCTGGTGAGAGTATCGAGATCAGGTGGCTGTACTGTGACAAGGTCCACCTCGTAACCAAGCTCGTATAAAGATTCAATAGTTTCTATGGCAACTGTTGCCTCGCCTCCAAGAGAATTCAGAGTATGATGAATTACAACAGCTTTTTTCGTCAAGCGAGTATTGACAGCTATCGATGCTGCCATTTTTAAAGCTTCCACGTCGCATATGCTCCCTCATGAATAGTAACGTGTGTTATTTGCTAAAATATAGGCAGTTTCTTACGATCGCATCTAGTGTACGATTTTAATATCTTTTATGAATGGGCCGATTAAGGTTCTCGTACGACAAGACGAGCTTTGTATGAAATCTGGACCCCTCAAGGATACTTCGTATTCCTTCGTTTCATTTGACTGGGGAAGTGGTTCTTAGAAAAGTTTAGAGAGCTTATCGTGCTGTTATTGAGATTCGTAGTCTATCGAATCAGAGGCTTTACTTCTGCGTTATAGTTTATCGTGATAGACAGTAAGAGTTGTAGCCATAGTATCAGCCATGCGTTGCCCCCCTGTCGTCTATTACAATCTCGACATCCCCTTGATA
>DAINRW010000313.1:0-1737 GCA_036741615.1 Nitrososphaera sp. | reverse complement strand
ATCTTATAATGATATCAAGATTAACTGCATTGTGGGTAGTTGCCATATCTTTAATGAATACAGGTGTCCCATTAGCAGCAATCGCTCAAGAAATGATTGCTGACAACGATGCATTAGGAAAAGATAGTAGTCCATCTATCGCTCCAAATAATGAGCAGAATTCCACTTTAAGTCAGACTGATGTGCTAGAATCCAATGACCCTGTCAACCTAATTTCAAGGCAGCTTGCACAACTGCGTACAGTAGCCCCTGAGGTGGATATTGAAAATTCGACAGCGACTGAAATTGGTGACTTACTTGAACTCTATGGTCTAGATACTGACGGTCCAGTCTGTCCACCCTGCCTATAATCAAGAGAATAGAGGCTCGTACTTTCTTGTTCTTATTCTTCTAGTAGCCGTAAGAAAATGACCAGACAACACCTTACTTTGAAGCTAGGAGGCGCCTGGAGGACCCCAAAGGAGTTCTGGTGCATAGGACAAATTATTCTTTAGATACGGCAAGCACACGCTAGACAGTTAGCTATTATTTTGATACTCTAGCTTTCTATCGTTACCTCCTCCAAATACTCTCATAATCTATTCTGCTTCATCTCTTCCCACACCACTTCCTCTAATCCAACCATCTTTCTAAAGGAGTTTGCAGTAGCAGGACCAAAACCAGCATAGTGATTGTTAGCCGCTACTATTGCAAGCGTAGCGTTATCCTTGACTCTATCTAGAGAATTTGACCACATTTTTAGATCTTTAGATCGGTCTTTTTGTATTCTCCCAAACTCTCTCTCATCAATGCTCCTGTCACCGATAAAGCGCAGGTAAACAAAGTCTGAGGTTAATTCAGCAGGTGTCTGTATATCATCCAATTGGCTCCAAGCAAGACTGATGTTATTGTCGGAGAGCAGCCTGTAGACACTCCTTTCAAACCATGATTGGTGCCTGAACTCAATTGCATATCTAAAGTCTTGGTCGAGCATGTTAGTCAATATTTCCAATTTCTTTACACCTTCTCTTGCAGTCAGCGATGGCGGCAATTGTAGCAACAACGCTAGCAGTTTTGTACGTAATGGGCGCATGACATCAAAGAAGTAGCGAAGTTCTTTCTCGGAGTCAGCGTCAGCTGCAAGTCGCTTTTCGTGTGTAATTGAACGGGGAAATTTGGCCGTGAATCTAAAATTGTCTGAAGTCAAAGAAGCCCATCGTTTTGTCATGAAAACATTCGGTGCATTATAAAAAGAAGAGTCAATTTCGACAAAATCAAAAACTTGACTATAGTACTTCAGATAGTCCTTCCGGTCCAAATTTGATGGGTAAAAGTGTCCAAGCCACCCATCATAGGACCATCCAGAGCAGCCGACGTAGAGCTTTTGCAACCAAGTATTTACATTGTAAGTAGCCTATAAGGTAGCTGCAGGCTATATTTTGAAGACTCAGGAGTCTTGCAAACTTTTCCGCATAGTTATGTTCGGCTCAGATTCTGTGAACTATAAAATGGATTAACCTATTCCAAATGGACGCTATCTTAAAAACAGGACAAACCAGAAGCTTAGACTTTATAATACTGATTTAGAGGCGTTGCAACTGTTGCAGCAATACCGTCGCAGCGGTTGAGTGTGAAAGCTGCAACCGCAAAGGAGCTTGCATTCATTCCTTGCGCCTTCTTAGCCTCCACTCTACATCACATCCATCGCAAAAGTAGAATGTATAACTGATCCTGCCTGCTCCATCCTGAGTGCCTTTG
>DAINRW010000312.1:0-1745 GCA_036741615.1 Nitrososphaera sp. | reverse complement strand
GGCAAGGCTTATAATTACTTTACAAGAAATAGCAGCAACAGAATTGGATGAACTTGTTACTAGGAGCGGCAGTCATCGAGTCAAAAAGGTAAGTGACCTCGAATATAGAATAGATCCAGACCCGGCCAAAGGTATGAAAGTACCAGTTACCATCTACGCCAACGAATCGTTGATTTCAAAAATGGTGACTGATCGGACGATCGACCAAGCTGCAAATGTCGCCACACTGCCAGGAGTCAAAAAACATGTCATTGTGCTCCCTGATGGCCATGAGGGCTATGGCTTTCCTGTAGGAGGCGTTGCAGCAACTGATCTTGAAGAAGGAGTGATCAGCCCAGGTGGGGTGGGCTACGACATCAATTGTGGTGTACGCTTAATAAAGACAGACCTGACGGAACGTGATGTCAGGCCAAGGCTAAAAGATCTAGTCAACGAGCTTTTTAGATCGGTCCCATCAGGCGTTGGAAGTGAAGGAGCAGTCAAGCTGACGAAGACGGAACTTGACGATTTGCTAATAGAAGGCGTAGGGTGGGCGGTCAACCATGGATATGGCAGTGAAGATGATGCGGAGGCGTGTGAAGAAAGAGGCAGAATGGATGGGGCTGACCCTGCAAGCGTCTCAGACACTGCAAGAAAGAGAGGCGCTGCACAGCTCGGTAGCCTGGGTTCTGGCAACCACTTCCTCGAAGTGCAAAAAATAGATGAAATCTTTGACGAGCGTGCTGCCAAGGCAATGGGTATTAATCAAGTCGGGCAGCTTACGGTGCTTATTCACTGCGGGTCTAGGGGCTTTGGGCATCAGATATGTACGGATTACTTGCGAGTTTCCGAATCAGTGTTGCGAAAATATGGATTGTCGCTTGCAGATAGAGAACTTGCTTGTGTTCCAAACAATTCCAAGGAGGGAGAGGAGTACCGCAAAGCAATGTATTCTGCACTCAATTTTGCATGGGCCAACCGCCAAATGATTACACATTGGACTCGGAGAACTTTTGCTCAAATGTTCAAGTCAAAAGAAGATGATCTTGGCATGGATCTTGTTTATGATGTTGCGCACAACATTGCCAAGGTGGAGCGGCACAAGATTGATGGGAACGGTACCTCGGATGTTGTAGTTCACAGGAAGGGTGCGACAAGGGCATTCCCCGCAGGAATGAAAGAGGTACCAACTAAGTATAGGAGTATTGGCCAGCCAGTAATAATACCAGGCTCAATGGGAACCGCCAGCTGGATTCTGCTGGGCAACAAAAATTCCCTTGACCTCAGCTTTGGATCTACTGCCCATGGCGCAGGACGAATGATGTCTAGGTCTGCTGCAAAGCGGAGCTATACAGCTGACGGTGTGAAAAATAACTTAGAGTCTAAAGGAATCTATGTCAAAGCGCTCACAAAGGAAGGCGTGGTAGAAGAGACACCAGAGGCATACAAAGATGTTGATGCTGTAGCCAGTGTATCGCACTCTCTTGGTATTGCTACTAAGGTGGCCAGGCTTGTGCCAATAGGGGTGATAAAAGGCTAATGTCGTCATCTGACGACCCTGAGATCGATATAATCAATGCACGCAAGCTAAGGGAGCTTCGAGAAAAGGCGGCTGCATTAGAAAGGGCCAAGGCTAACCAGCAGCAGCAGCAGTCCTCGTCATCAACATCACGGCCAAAGTCTTCAAGAGAGATCTTATCTCCATACCTCTACGATAGGGCAGACGAAGTGCTAGATCTCGCCTATGGCCAGTATCCTGTCCAGAC
>DAINRW010000311.1:0-1753 GCA_036741615.1 Nitrososphaera sp. | reverse complement strand
TGACCTTGCCGCCAAAGGTATCGACTAGCACCTGATGGCCATAACAAATGCCAAGCAGGGGCTTACCCATCTTGAAAATTTCTTTATCTGGCTTTGGAGCATTCTGAGCATAAACGCTTGCGGGGCCGCCAGAAAATATTATCCCCTTTGGATCAATCTCTTTGATCACTTCGGCAGGTGTATTGTATGGTAATAATTCACAGTAGACGTTTGCCTCGCGAATCCGCCGACAAATCAGATGGCTATATTGAGACCCAAAGTCTAGTACTACTAATTTATCCATATCTTCTCTGTATCTCTATATATTTACCCATATCTCTACACATATCTTTCAGCTATACCTATTTGCCGCTCTTTTCCAGCATACGTGTAAACACCCAAGCAGAGGTATTGAATATCTCTTGCAGCCGATCCTTCTCGCGATACTTATTAATTACAATTCGTTTGATTCCGCCGCTGCCGTCGTCGTCTTCTTCAACCCTGTAATTGAGTGCGTCTGATTCTCCCAGTGCTCCTTGACTCACCTTCTCTGCGTCTTTGCTCTTCATACCCTCTAAAATCCTGTTCAAAAAGAATGACTTGAATGGAGGGGTATTGACATTGAGGTTGATACCGGACACGGGAACAATGACAACGGTATCTGGTGATATTTCCGCATTTGCAAGCAAAAAGTCGTCCTTGGCGCGCTTGAGTGGCTTGATATTGCGACTATCATCACCACCACTGCCAGCAGCACTATTATCTGTCGTTGCCCTCAAAGCGGGTGTGGCTGCGCCTCCATGCTGCTGTTGTTCTTGCCTTTTTGTTTCAGACGGTTGCGCCGCCGTCGAGTGAGTCTGCTGTTGGACTTGAGCTGTTGTTGCCACTGTTGTAGCAGGTCCAGCTTGAGTAGGGGTCGCTGCCGCAGCAAATCCAAGGTTTGCAGCAGCTCTAAAGCTACCCTGCTTGAGCAGGTTGTCTATTATTGAAAGTGTCGTGCGTAATCGCTCCACTTCTTCCTGCCTATCGGAGATTTCCTTGATAAGCCACTCGCGAATCTCTGCAGCGCGTCTGATGTCTTCCTCAGAGTAACCTGACGACATTAGTAAGCCATCCTACTGCATAAAAGCTATAATAGTTTTATCGCCGGTGACCCTCTTTTCTACGCTTGTTCAAAGTAAAGACAATCACCATTGCTGCACCCCATAGCATGACTGCAGGAATGTATAACTGGTAGAACCATGCCACTCCGCCTAGCACAGCAAAGGCCATACCGGCGATACTCTTTACCTGTCTGCGTCCAAAATTCATGAGGGTGATGGGTGTTTATTGTTATTAGAGTATTATCAGATGGTAAGTGGTGAAAACCCTCTGATGGGTTTATGCGCCGTGTCAATAAGCTGAGAGTGAGATTGTCTTGCTAGCATTTCAAGCAGGCGCTTGCCCGCCTGCATCTTTTGCTTCTTGAGCTCAGGGTCCTTGACCTTTTCCTTTGAGTACTTGCCTATGTTGTTGCCAAAGTCCATGCCTACAAGTACTATCTTCTTAGCTCCAAACTCTTCTGCTAAAAACACGCTTCTGTCACCATCTGTAAACCCCCCAAAGTTGTGGACATTTTCGACGGGGGCAACCTGCGTGGACCCAACCAGCTTTCTGAATTTTGGAACAAGTTTTTTGATTATGTCCGTATTGTCCCCATGGGCATGAACTACGATTATGGCACCATTTTTTTCTGCCTTTTGAAGAAATTTGGAGTTGCCATCAAGGTCAGTAA
>DAINRW010000310.1:0-1760 GCA_036741615.1 Nitrososphaera sp. | reverse complement strand
TTTACGATCAAGGGCATAAACTGCCGGGACATGACACAATCGTGGCAAAATACGACAATAAACGTAAATAAATAAAAGCAGGCTAGCGCATATGCTGTTGCGGTAGTAGTAGTAGCCGTTTCCGTCTGCCGAAATTACCAACCTGTATTTAACCCCAAATCACACATGCCGAATACAGGTCACTACTACCGCCTGGCTCTTCAACTGTCATGGGCGCCAGGCAAAATGGGCACTGAATTATCTGGCTGTCATTAATATCACCGCTCATTTCTTTCCTCTTTTTTTCGCGCCTGCTGCTGATACTTTCATTTCTACTCCTTGCTCTTTCCTTTTCTGTTTTCTTTTTGAGAGATAAAAAAATAATATTACTTCTGACCTAATAATAATTCATTTAGATGATGTACCAGCTCTTTCGTTCTAAATGGCTTTTGGATAAAGTATTCCTTATCTACTTTTGGATAGTTTTCAAGTCTTCGGTACTCTTCATAAAATAATTCACTAGCTGTAAAGAAACAGATCTTAACATTGCTATCTATTTCCTTCATCTTTTGATACAATTCAAAGCCATTCATCTTCGGCATTCTAATATCAAGGACCATCAAATCATATAATCCAGGCTTAAAATTAGATAGTGCCAAAGTAGGATCAGTAAATGAATCTACCAGAAACCCATTATCTTCTAAAATCATTTCTACAGCGCGAATGATGTCAGGCTCATCATCTACTAGCAAGATTCTGTTATTCTTCTTGTCATTGTAGCTGGTCGTTGACTAATCTCACCTCTTTCTTCTCTTCCCTTCTCTCTTCACTCATACCCACAACTGGCAGTGTGAAGTAAAATGTAGCTCCTTTATGTTTTCTGTCAGAGTCAGAACTATAATTGTTATTATTCTCCGCCCAGATCTTACCACCATGTGCTTCCACTATACTTTTTGAAATGAACAATCCAAGTCCTGTCCCCTGATATGATTTTGAAGCAAACTTTGTGAATAATCTTGGCGTCAATTCAGGATCTATACCGCTACCGGTATCTTTTATAGCTATGATAACTTCTTCGCTTCCTCCTCCTCCGTCTCCATGATTATTATCTCTATCAGCAACAACAACATCTTTTCTTCTTATAGTAGTGGTAACAGTCACACTACCTTCTTTTGTGAACTTGATGGAATTATTTAGCAGATTAGATATAACTTGGGTCACTCGCCGTCTATCTGCTTCTACTACGAAGGTATTGTTATTCCCAGGCTCGTACATTAATTTAACACTACTATTTGCAATTTGTTCTCTGTAATCCCCTACAGCATCTACTATTACATCGTTTAGATTGAACCTTTCTTTTTTCAGCTTTAGTGTGTTGCTTTCAATTCTTGTAACATCCAGTATATCCTCTGTAAGTTGAGGTAATCTGTTTGCGTTTCTGAGGATTGTCTCTGCCATTTCTTCTTCTTCTTTTTCTTGTTGCCCCTGTCCCTTTTGTTGTTGTTGCCGCCCTTTTATCCTAGAATACAGTAATTCACAAAAACCAATTATTGGCACTATTGGTGTTCGTAGCTCGTGTGCTGCTATATTGATGAATTCTTTTTGCATTCTATCATGGATTTTCAATTGCTCATTGGCTTGTCTTAATTCAGATGTTTTTGCATCCACAGTTTTCTCAAGTTTTCTGTTCCATGTGAGTATGAGACATGCTATCCCAACTGCAAGTGCGCCTATTGATCCTATTATGACTAGATTAAAGTATCTCTGCTGATCTATCGCAA
>DAINRW010000309.1:0-1774 GCA_036741615.1 Nitrososphaera sp. | reverse complement strand
CCAAGCTGAGTTGTTATGGTTTATCAAGCGAACAAATAGCGGATGTATTAGACCGCGATGTGAGGACCATCGAGCACTGGTTAAGCGGTTTGGGAAAAAAAAAGTGAACAGTTTCATACCCACCTTTGTTTGACGGGGTTATTAATTCTTCAATTTGTCCAAATGGATGAAGTGTGGTCTTATCTAAAAAGGAAAAAGTGCCAACTATGGGTGTTTATCTCCTTGGAAGTCTCCAGTCGCTTCTGGTTGGGATTTGAGTTAGGCGCACGAACACTTCCTACCGCCAATCGGTTAGTCGCCCAGTTCAAACGGTTTGGAAATTGGATGGGAGAAACACTACTGAAGGTGACGACCGATAAGCTGGCGGCTTATAAAAATGCCTTGGAAAAGCAGTTTACCAATAGGCCTTATCACTATTTGCAAATCGTTAAACGACGGGTTAAACGTCGCTTGGTAACAGTCAAAAAGTGCTTTGTTAAAGGCACTGAAGAAGATTTTCCGGAGAAAACTCAAAACACGTCCTATATTGAACGGTTTAATCTTACCTTAAGACAGCATGTGGCTTATTTGACAAGAAAAACACTCGGTTATTGTAAAAATAAACAGCACTTTAAACAGATTTTATGGATTAATTTGTTCAATTACAATTACCTTCAGTTTCATCGGAGTTTGAGGATCAAAATAAATACTAGGACAGAGAAATTTACAAAAAAGTATCAGAGCTATACCCCCGCTATGAAAATAGGACTGACCCAAAGTGGATTGACCTGGAGGGATCTCATTATTGCTCCCATACCAATAAGTCATTGATTTTTAAAAGCTGCATCGGTTTGTAGGGACTATCATCGTGGGTACGCTACTCTCTATTCCACCAAGTATCCCCAGATCTCTGGTGTCGCTTGCCGGTCTCGGTTTAATCGCGGGTCGGCTAAGGGCAGTTGCGGTCTTTCTCGATCGAGCCGAGTGCCGGGTGCGACGCGCCTATAAGACGATCACAGGCTAACGCATTTGTACCTGCAATGAGCAGCATCAAACGCCCGTGATTTTCAAGAGAGAATGGAGCGTTGGTAATTCGACGCCCGTTCGGTTTTCGCTCCGAAGACGTCTCCTGCCAGCGATGTCACGGTAGAGGGATAGGCTCGTGCGCCCGGATCGGAATGCAGGTGAGGCTTAACTATACCCGAGGGCTTTGATCACACCACCCTCCCAACATTATCCCCTCCGCCTAGGTTCAACTGTAGAATTGTGATAGTTTACCGTCAGCTGATTACCTTAAAAGGGCTGGTTTCTTATCCGTCATAGAAAGGGACGCCATGGCTGATGACGTGATCCCAGATGAGATCAAGCAATTCATCCTTAACAACATCGATTCTATCGCCCAATTAGAGGCGCTACTGCTCCTTCGCAAGGATCCCCAGCTCGATTGGACCATCGATACAGTAGCCAAAGGGCTTTACATCAGCGAGCAGGAAACGAGCATACTGCTGCGACGCCTGTGTGCCGGTGGCTTCCTGATCACCACGGCTGAGAAGCCTGCTGCGTATCGGTATCACACCAATTCCAATGAACTTGGGCAAATGGTGGATCGGCTGGCCGAGCTCTATTCCAAATATCTCATTCCTGTGACCAATCTCATTCACTCAAAGCCCCAGACAAGGGTTCGAGAATTTGCCGATGCCTTCAAGCTACGAATCCGGAGACGGACGTGGGCATCGTTAAGGTCCCCTCCGACGCCCTGACTGACTTGCCGATGGGGGCTCCGACCAGCTCAAGG
>DAINRW010000308.1:0-1794 GCA_036741615.1 Nitrososphaera sp. | reverse complement strand
CGAATAGCAACTTGCTCAAAAGCTCTGCATTACGTCTCCTGATTTCTAGCATCTTATCCAGCTTTTGCATCTGCACCTTCGCAACAGCTGCGCTCAGCTCAGGCAGTCGAAGGTTTAGACCAAGCATCCTTGTGTCATAACCTTCTACCATACCATGATTCCTTATCATCTTGAGCTTGTCTGCAAGCTCATCGCTATGCGTTGCAATTGCGCCGCCTTCACCTGCAGTAAGTACCTTACTTGCATACATACTGAAGCAGCCCAGCGTGCCAAACGTCCCAGTCTGCTTCTTTTTGTAACTTGATCCTAAAGACTGGCAAGCATCCTCTATAACGTTAAGCGAATGCTTGTCTGCAAGCTCGGCTATTTCGTCAATGTCGCATGTATGACCATATAGGTGCACAGGTATTACTACCTTGGACTTTTCAGTGATCTTGGCTTTCAGGTCAGAAGCATCCATAGTGTAGTCATCCTTTTTGATATCTACAAACACTGGCTTACCGCTTGCTGCGACAACAGCGTTGGCAGTTGCCACAAAAGTAAATGATGGAAGTAGTACTTCATCGCCCTGTTTTATCCCTGCTGCAAGTAGAGCCGCATACAGCGCAGAGGTGCCAGAATTGACAGACACTACATGTTTTATTTGCAGGTAGTCCTTCATCAAGGACTCGAAGTCTCGCACTCGTTTGCCACCATCACGTGCAGCTGTAGTGAGCGCGTTTTCTTCAAGGACGCTTGTTACCTCACGCTTTTCTTCTTCCCCTATCCAGGGCTTGTTAATTGGAATCATATTTGACGATACTGTATTAGTGGTCAATATCTTATCATATAGTATTTTGCTTATAACGAGTCTCATTATAGAAATAAAAATCACAAATGTTAAAGAGATATTGGGACTGCAGAAAAATTCTGACTGTGAAGGAATATGTGTTATATTTCGCTACATCCGCCCCGCAACTACACTGTATTGGTTTTATGTAAGGGCGAGTCAGAGACAGCAGTTTAACACACAGAAGCTTCTAGTTGTCCAAAACTCTAGAATGAAACCTATGAAGAGATATTTTTATTCATAGTGTGATTTTTGACTATGTCACATATCCTGTTGTTTCATGATCTGAGCATCTAGTTATACGATCTGAATAATAATGGGCAGCAGTATAGTCTCAAGGTCATGGCACAGAGGGCTAAGCTCATCTGCAAGTCGAGTGAATATAGTTGCCTAAGGAACAAAAACCTGCTTTTTAATTGTGATAATGTTGAATGCATCAATTACTTGCTAAACCATGGCTTTGAAAATAAGATAGATCTCATCTATATCGATCCACCCTTCCACAGCGGCGAGCGTTATTTACATCGCATTAAAAACGATAGCAATCTGGCCTTTGAAGATCTATTGAAGGAAAGCGAGTATCTTGAGATGATGCAACAGCGCTTAAGTGGAATCCGTAAGCTGATGTCAGCTTCTGGATCTATTTTTATTCATTTGGACTGGCATGCTATCCATTACATCAAGGTAATGATGGATCAAATCTTTGGTTCAGAAAATTTCAGAAACGAAATAATGGTAAAGCGAGGCCGTAGAAAGAATCTACAATATCAATTTGATTCAATAGATAGGATGCACGCTGCTCACGACACTATATTGTGGTACTCCAAGTTGCCCGATACTAAATTCCGGCCTCCTCTTGCAGAGTATCACTCAAAGGCAAAGTGGATGGGTTTTTGGAGCAATGTAGACCGGCCTACAATGCGCTATAAGATCTTTGGCTCCAAACCTGCAAGGGGACAATGGAA
>DAINRW010000307.1:0-1799 GCA_036741615.1 Nitrososphaera sp. | reverse complement strand
ATAGAGGCTTCCTGCTATAATATGAGCAAACCATGCCATCCATCCGCTTAGAAACGCATTTGGCCGTGGCAGTCCTTCCCTTATCCACAAGTATCCTCCACCTGCTTCTGGCATCGCCGACCCAAGTTCGGCATATGCCATAGCTGTAAACAGAGTAATGACTGCATTGATAATGAATGCAAGTATTACTGCACTGCCTGCCAAACCAATAGCAGGTCCTGTCAGGACAAAGATTGCACCACCAATCATCCCTGCTATGCCAACCATAATGATGTCCATGAGGCTCAGACTGCGTACGAGCTGGTGTTGGTGTTGGTGACGCTCTCCTCGCGGACCACCAGATTCTGGGCCTGTAGAGGCCGACAAATTTAACGCTGAAACGATCTAATGGAGAAATAAACGTTTAGAATCGATATATCATGGTTAGTGCTTACATTTAACAAAGACTATTTGGAGCGAATTGCATACAATAAAACACAACTGAGAAATGCCTCATATGCTCAAGGTTAGAATGGTAAAGGGACCAGCCAAGGTATTTGTAAAAGGCGCCTGCCATGTTCTTGGAAATGATGTATCCGGTCAGATAGTGAAGGTAAGGCCAGGCAAAGCGCTACCCTTTGAGCCGGGAAATCAGTGGTGCAGACTTCGAGTCCAGCTTGGATATGGTGCTAGGCTGTGGTGGGCGGATCCTAGACAAGCAGGAATCTCAATGTGGCGTAGTCTTTCCGAGCAGGTGTCCGCCTTGGCGGCAAACAAAAAAGCTATTACTACAGTAATGCTTGTAGGTGATACTGACACTGGCAAGTCAACGCTTTCGATATACCTGGCAAACATGGCAATTAGGAATGGACTCATTCCAAGTATTATTGATGGTGACATTGGTCAAGGAGACCTAGCCCCGCCTACTGCTATTGGAGCGGCGGTTCTCTCAAAACAGCTGGTTGATCTGCGTGACGTTAACGCCAGCCAATTTGAATTTATTGGAGGCATATCTCCTGTAGGGTTCGAGACTTTGATTGCCAAAAAATTGAGGTCTATACTTGACAGAATAAGGACAAGCTCAGTCACCAATATTTGTATAGTCAATACAGATGGTTATGTGAGGGATAGTGGTGTACAGTACAAGGCAATGATTGTAGAGGAGCTACAACCCGATGCAATAATTTGTCTAGGTGAAAATGCGGAGTTGTTTGATAGACAGCAACAGCATAATGCCGAATCCTGTCAGATCCTGCGCGCTAGTCGAAGCAGTCAGGTATACAAATCGAGGCTTGAGCGACTGAACCGCAGGCTGGATCAGTTCCTTCGGTACGTAGGCCATGAGTCATCTATAGCAAAGCTGTCTCAAATTAAATTCGATTATATGAATAAGGTATTTTCGCCTTCTGATCTATTTAATCAGCCGCCAACAAAGCAGCTAAAAGCCGAAAATATGAGAGGAATGTTCGTTGGTCTTGGTTCAAGTGGCAATGTAATAGGGTTTGGTGTTATCATAAACGTCAATTTAGGCAATGATATCATACATATCCAGACAAATATTAATTCATTTGACACTATCTACCTCAGCAATGTAAGACTACTGGGTGGCGACAGAATAATGGAGATACCGCTCATTTGAAAAATAACAATGCTGGATCTTTGAGACCGAGATCACTAAAAGCCTCAAGTCTTTGTCTGCATGAGTAGCATCTACCGCACGGAATTTTTCCTTCTCTATGACAGCTCCACGTCAATTCTATTGGCACCTTGAGCTTCAGAGCAAGCTTAATTATCTGTTTTCTATTCATCTTTGCTAATGG
>DAINRW010000306.1:0-1800 GCA_036741615.1 Nitrososphaera sp. | reverse complement strand
TCCAGACTTGCCTTGAAGGTATCTACAAGCCTCAATTATGGCCTGCCTTCACTTTCAACTTCCAGCACTCCTCTTATTTCAGCTAGTGCTATCCATTGGTGTGTATTTGTCAAAAAAGTCTCCCTGCCTATTATTATCAAAGAAATAGCTTTCAGAGATATTGTATCCGCTCGAACTCTAATAGCTTTCACTAATCTCAACCATCAATGCACCGACTTTGCAATGATCCTCTTTTACTCTTTTTTGCCAAAACTATGCTGACAGCCCTTTGCACCCTTTGGATCATTGTTTTGAGCTCTGTCATGGCCGAATCCTGAATCTTTATTCCTATACATATAGGAGATGATGCAACGGTTATTATTTAGTTAATCTCTAGGACACATCTTTTTCTTTAGGATGCCCGATGATAAACAAAGATCAGGATATAGTTTCTATTGTGCCCTTACCTCCAACAACATTAAGGACGACCCTGCAGCCATATCGCCGCTATATTCTAATCCAAATGGTAAGGACATAGCTTCAGCGAGGCGCGTAAAATATTACGGCGGCACCAATGATAGCAACTATTGAGCCGATAATCTCGTATCTATCTGGTTTCTTTCTATCAACTATCCTGCCCCAAATGATTGCTGATACTATGAAAATACCTCCGTAAGCTGCATACACCCTTCCAAACTCAGCTGGCTGTAATGTGGGAATTATTCCATATACAAAGAGGATTATACCACCTAATACACCGATGGCGATTGTTTTCTTTTCCCGTAGCCAGAGCCACACCAAATAGCCACCACCTATCTCTGCAATGGCTGCTGCAAAGAATAGCACTAATGTGGCAGTTGCCTGTGTCACTTCTTCTACGACCAGGTGGCTTTCTCTCCTTTCTCTCTTTTTCTTGGCATATAGTAGATGATAGCAACACCAGCCAGTGCAATTGCAGTGCCTATCATGTCAAATCTGTCAGGTGCAATATCTTCAAAAGCCCATCCCCAAAATATAGCCATGGCAATAAAGATACCACCGTATGCAGCATAAATTCTGTGAAAGTGTGATGGCTGAAATGTTGGCACTACTCCATATAGAAACAGTATAAAGCCACCAGCAGCACCCAGCACCCAGCTCATCCCGTCCCGTAGCCAGAGCCACACCAAATAGCCACCACCAATTTCGCAAAGACCCGCTATGAAAAAGAAAAACAAAGTTACACCAATCTTCTTTGCCTTTGTTCTCTCTAATGCCATGATATCATGAATGAACCCCCTCTCCTAATGGTGCTAGGCAGCTTATAACTCTCCATCTTAACCTTGGTTTCACTAGATAGGTACAACATATGTGGTGGTAATTACTCTACAGCAAATAATCGACGAAAGGAGATCTCTCCTAAAAGGAGCAAATTAATCAAGAGGACAAACCTAACGTAAACAAGACCTTCAGCTGCAGATAGACGCTATAGGTATGTCGAGAATAGTGAAAAAGCCGAAGCCGTAATTTCGCAAAGAAAATTCTATTGAAGAATAGTAAAGATGTGCATGAATTTGAGAAGTTGTTTTGCAGAGCTTGACGGCTTGAAATGACTGCAGCAACGGAATAGCAGATACTCTTTAAGAAGAATAAGGAAAAGCAGTTTCTGTCTTAAGAGGTGGTGCATGGCATGATCTTTAGTGTTCCTCTTTTTCAGTTTTGTTGATAGAGCATATGTCCATATACTTACTTTGTATATTATTATGCTGCCTCAGATGCGGTTTTTCCACTGATCCGTTTCCTTTTGCTTTCATAGATTATGATGGCGATACTTAGTCCAAT
>DAINRW010000305.1:0-1801 GCA_036741615.1 Nitrososphaera sp. | reverse complement strand
TTTTACAATAACTGCGACATTGAGGTCTTTTGTTGTCGTCGTCAATACCTATCAGTGCCTTATCCCCATCAATTACTATCATTAAATTGTTTGTATAGAGAATTAAGCGGCGACCAGCTTTTTAGTAGACAATATTCTCAGCTTGTCATAAGCAGCTCTTATGCTTTGATAAAAGTGAGGCATTTTGGGCGGAAGCATCGTATATGCAATATAAAAGTCCTCTGCTTCTCGCATATAACGCCTTATTTTATCATGCCCTGGAACATTTAGGATAAACAACATATTGTTGAGCCTGTCTGCCAACTTGATTGCCTTAACATCGTACTCTGCATCGCGGAGGATATCGGAGTATTCCAAAAAACGCTCCAGCTGACGCTCCTTATCGGTTGTTCCTGCATAGTTTTCAAGTGGTCTGATCTTAAGTTCACTTGCAATGTCCCGGATCCTGCTGCCAAACCTGTATGCGAGATAGGCTTCAAATCCGTACGACTTGGATTCATGTAGGTTTAAGATCCTTTCATCGTCTTCCATGACATCATGTAGAATTGCGGTTGCAATTTCTACACTCGTGATATTACGATTGACTGAGCGATAATGTTGTACAACATCCATCGTGACTGGCCAAGTGTGGGTCTCAAGGAACGGCGAAGTGCCATCTTCCCGCATTAAGCCAGAATGGACCTCTTCCGCTACCTCAACTGCACCCTCAATATAATCATCCAGTCGCACTTTACTCTCATTTTGCAAAAAATCCAAGAACTCGCGCTTGCTTATTTGAGGGATATCGAGTCTGTCCATGACTCTACATAGTAAACTAGTTGAACAAAAGACTTTCGTATACCTGTTTTTCATCAAAGCAAATGTACAGGTATTATAAAGAGTTTCCATACAACTGCCAGGTCAAAAGACATGAGGGATTAGCCATATAAGCCCGTTCGGAAAAATAGGTGTGCTAACACTTTGCTTAGCAATTCGAACGGTTTTACACTGGCAAAAGATGCCTTTCCTCCCAGCGGAGACCAGCCCGAAGCAATAGAGCAGCTTGTCGGAGGTGTGAGTAAAGGTGGACGCCAGACACTCCTGGGCGTGACTGGCAGTGGTAAGACATATACAATTGCAAATGTCATTGCGCGTACGAACAAGAATACCCTTGTGATTTCTCATAACAAGACCCTTGCAGCGCAGCTGTATGCTGAATTCAAAGAGTTCTTTCCAAAGAATAATGTCGGCTATTTTGTGAGCTTTTATGACTATTATCAGCCTGAAAGTTACATCCCTCAGACAGACACCTATATCGAAAAGGACACTGAGGTAAATGAAAAGATAGAGAAGATGAGGTTGGAAGCGACGGCGATGTTGATGTCTGGTGAGCCTACAATAATCGTATCTACGGTATCGTGCATATATTCCCTCGGCTCGCCAAAAGAGTGGGAGAAAAGCGCAATTTCTGTGTCAAAGGGAATGACAATTGACCGCAAATTGTTAATTCACAATTTCATCGAAGCGCGTTATGAACGAAATGATATATCACTTGTGCCCGGCAACCTTCGAGTCAAGGGTGATACGATTGATATCATCCCTGGATATTCTGATGACATTATCAGGATTTCAATGTTTGGTGACGAGGTTGAGCACATAAGTATACATGACCATGTCTCTATGAAAAAATTGCGAGACGTAAATGTAGTCAAGATATTTCCAGCCAAGCACTACATTACTGATGACGACTCTCGTAACAGAGCTATCACATCAATCAAGCGCGAATTGGGTAACTGGCTTCCAAACCTGCCATCAGAACTTG
>DAINRW010000304.1:0-1807 GCA_036741615.1 Nitrososphaera sp. | reverse complement strand
GGATTTGGATAAAAATTCATTTGAATCTCAGTTCTGCAAGTCTGCTTATCTAAAGTATGATATGATAAAGACTAGTTATGATCGAACAAAATCGGTGTGGTAATATGGCATTTAAATCCAAATTGTTTCGCATGTCCTCTGCTGTCAGATCATATATTACATTAATGTCTGCCACCTGGGAAAGAAATAGGTTATCTGACTACTAAAGTCATAGAAGATTGGCTACAAGACCTTAATACTTCTTTATGATAATTATTATTGGTGGTTACGCCTTATGGCAATGGATAATGCTTTAAAGTTGAGGGCGATTAGAAAGGCCATAGAAATTTTACAAGAAAGCAGTAGCAAAAATGCAGCGATGGATGTAAATGAAAGCAATTACGTTATTAATACTCTCAAAGATATAGAGAAACAGCTGCAGATGGCGCAAGATGAACCAGTGGGCACCGCATAATAACAAAATGCATGATACAGATTGAATGGTATTGTCACCGAATGATTTTCAAGACCGCTTTACTTACTGGCGGTGGCGTGGCATTGGAGCAGTCATTTCATAGCTGCTTGCTGAAAGGTGCACAAAACGTTATTGTTAATTATCTTAGCATAAGGAATCTGTAGAATGAGCAGTATCAGAAATCAAAATAAGAAAAGATACGCCAGGCCGGTGTGGGAAGTGATGGTAGTAGTGGTGCTTATGTGGTAACGCGCTATCTATCCAAGCTGATGTCGGAGATGCAAATTAAGTTCGACTTTCTTCTTGAATTCAAATGGTGACTGCCATTAATGTATACAGGGATCAAAGCAGCTTCGCCCTTTTATTTTTTGAATCATTACAACCTTTTTGATACATAAGGCAATGATGGCGTTATCGAGTAACTTGTAGAGTATTGTGTTTAGGTGCCGCTACCCGTCATAATACCACCTGCTGTTCCAGCTCCTCCTGCGCCGCCGCTGCCTATGGTTCCTGCGTCAGTTGTTGTTTGGTTGCCTGTAATAATACCACCTGCTGTTCCAGCTCCTCCTGCGCCGCCGCTGCCTATGGTTCCTGCCTGTGTGGTAGTGGTTTGATCTGTCACCTCATTCTGAGTAGTAGGAATGTTACTACTTTGTTCACCATCGCCACTACCTTCTAATGCATCAAGAGCTGAATTCAAATTCATCAGCGCACCTTGGATGTCATTATTCTGCACAGCCATACGTCCTTGTTCTATGAGGGTTCTTACCTCTGCTATTGTTGTAGGACTGGCGGTGGTGTTCATGTCAGTACTAGTAGTGGAAGGAGTGCCGCCTACTCTAGTAGCATTTTGGCTATCACTAACTTGTGCGCTTGAATAATTGGGTGCACTTATGGTTATTATCAGCGACACTACACTCAGTGAAAGTATGATAAGGGTCAATGCTTGATGTGCTTTCTTCTTGTTATTGTTTTTCTTCGATGGCATGATAAATCAAGTAAAGATCATGCCCTTTAACGATTGCACCTTCGGTCAGAGTATTTACTGCTCACTTCCTGTATTACAAAAAATCTAAATAAAATTCTAGATCTATGTCACAAAAGAGGGTCACTGTCAAACGCAAATCATATTGAACAGGCCTGCAGCAAACAATTTAACTAAAAATTTAGAGCTGGCTTTTATCTCGTTATACTCAACCTCTCTAAAAGAATTGATATGGGAGCGGGCCCGTCGCGCCATGAAGTGATATCAATTCAAAAAGTGGATTCTTGATAGTCTTTTGGAGTAACTGGAAGCTAAAAAGGTTTCTGCTATGTAATGCCGGAGGGATTTGGACAAAAATTCATTTGAAT
>DAINRW010000303.1:0-1820 GCA_036741615.1 Nitrososphaera sp. | reverse complement strand
GCCCCTACAGCAGTTACTGCTGCTGTGCCAGTTATTAACGTCCACGCAAGTGGTTGTGTTTTCATGCAGTTCCTAGCGCATCTTCGTATATAAACTAGGGCTAACAAGTATACATAGTGCTAACTCGTTTACCCCAGTATTTTTATAACTTCTATATTCATCCGCGACCCAAATGGATCCAAGTGAGTTTCTAACTAGAACACGTATTCCAATTAGACTTGCATGCATAACGACAACTGATTGGCCAATAACCATATCGCTGTGGTACGTCTATATGGAAGGGAAATTATTTTGTGCTACCCAGAAAAATGCTTTGATTGTGAAATATTTGTCTAGAAATTCTAGATGTGGGTTTGAAGTAGCTAGCGATTCATCGCCGTATCTAGGCATTAGGGGACGGGGGCAAGCAAAATTGAATGAAACAAGAGGTTCTGAGATCCTTCACATACTTATCAAGAAGTATCTTAAAGACGAAACATCTCAACTAGCGGGTTTCCTAATAAGGAGAGCAGAGAACGAAGTAGCAATAGAAATTAATCCAGTGTCTATGTTTCATTACGATTATTCCAAGAGAATGAACGGTATTAAAGTCGACACGAATTAGGTCTCCTCAATCTATGCTTCATGCATGAAAATTCTCTTACCCCACACTCCTCCTCAACCGCGGTTTTGTAACCGACATTTATGTGAGTGGCAACCTGCTTCTCGCATTTACTTTCTCTAATTGAATGAAATTTACATATCATCGGAATCTTGTTACATTCATTCGTTGGCACTAGACAGTTTAGTTACCACGAGCTTAAATACTAGCACCATCAACTTTAGTTATGTATTACGAAAGAAGATTAAAAGAATCCAAATCCTTCTTGCTTTATTGTTCCTTTGCGGGATTTATTGCAGCATGGGCAATATCAGGAATGTTGGCCATCATAGACATAGTTTCTCAAACTCCCATTGGGACATTCTTTGCAGTGATAGGAATTTCCCTTGGTTTTGAGGATGTTACAAGTGCGCAATTCATTGGTTTTGGCCTACATTTGCTCACCGGATTAGCTGCAGGAAATATTTATGGGCAATTCGCAATATTTTGGCCAAAATTCTCTCCACATAACACGTACAACGGATTGTTTACAGGAATGATTGTGGGAATAGCATTATGGGCAGTATTGTTCTTTCCATTAGCAACTTTCGGTATTCAAGCTCGGTTGGATGCATATTCCCTTTCAGCTCCCAACTACGAAATATTCCTAATCGCTTCGCATTTTAGTGGGTTATATTACACGATAATAGGGTCGGCTTTTGCATTCCATATAATATACGGATCAATCATGGGTTTAATTGCAAGCAGGCTATATGTACTAAGACAAGGAAAGAAGGAGGTTAGTAGTCAACGCATACGATAGGACAAGGGGTTTAAGCATTCATTTAATAATGAGTCAATTGACACAATCTCGATTTATCAAGTCAGGACTATTTTTTGAGTGCATCATTATTTTTTTGTCGTTTTTGAGCATCGAGAAAAGTTAGGCACTATTATCTTATATTGGCACGATGTTTTAATATCCTCTAATAGCATAATAACTCATGAGAGTTTTAATTTTAGGCGCGGGCTATGCAGGAATATTTGCTGCATCTAATTTGTGCAAGAATGAGAATGTAAAAGTTACACTAGTAAACGATGGGCCAAAACTTCAATTATTGCAGAACATACACAGAGTAGCCTCAGGCGAAGTACAGCCTAAAGACATTTCGTTGGATATAGAAAGAATTCTTGGAAAAGACGTCATTTTTGTTAATGGCAAATGTAAAAAAGTGGACCT
>DAINRW010000302.1:0-1820 GCA_036741615.1 Nitrososphaera sp. | reverse complement strand
AATGTTTCCCCTGCTATTGGGGGTGTATCATATAACCATTTTTCAAGGCGCAAAAAGTTGCCAACAAACTGCTCATTATCTACGTTCTGAAGAAAATTCAAGTACTTATTAATACCCTGCTTGAACGGTTTTAATGTCAAATAAAACGCGTACAATTGCTCAGATTGCAGATTTCCAATGATCTGCAGCATCTTATCAACGTCCATATTCTTTGCAAGGTTACCAATTACTGTGAAATCCTTCTGACCATCTATCACTGGAGCGATTACTGCAAGATTTCTTACCCTGTCTTGGTGCAATGCAGTATACATTGTAGACATAGTTCCGCCCATGCAATAACCGTGGAGTGTCAGCTTTTCGACCTTATTTCTTTTAAGCACAGTCTCAACACAGTCATCGATGTAGCAATTGACATAGTCATCAAACGAAACATACTTGTCCGCAGCAGTGGGTGTTTTCCAATCAATAAGGTAAACGTCAAAACCCTGACTTAGCAAGCTGCGAATCCAGCTCTTGTCGGACTGGAGATCAAGCACATATGACCTGTTGATGAGCGCGTAAACTACAAGTATGGGCGTCCTTGCAGTCTTGCTGACCATTTGTTGATAATGCAGCAGTCTGTACGCTCTAGTTTCAGCTAAGACCTCATTTGGAGTCTCACCAACTCCAATATTACCAGCTGTGTACAGAATATTCCTTACCTTTTCCAACTTGCGATATGCTTCTTGGACTTCCTCAGTAAGTGATGGCTCTTTTCTTATCTGCTTTTCCAGCTCCCTTTGGGTCGGCTGGATGTTCTGTTCCTTCTTCTCGTCAGGTTGCAATTCTTGCTTGGTCATTCCCAGCCTCAACTCTCCTCTTCATATCACGCACCGTTCTCTTCAATTCCACAATATCCTTCAGTATCTCGTCAACCTCACTTCTTGTCGGAAGGTTGAGTATCTTGAAGTTCTTCTCCATTATATTCTGCATAATTCTTGATACATTCAGCTGACTACCAAAAAGCCTACCATAGACTTCAGAAAATTCTGAAGATGTGAATAGATCCGTGAAACTATCTTCAAAAGCCTCAATTGCTGCGCGCCTGTAATTCTCAAAATATTCTTTTGTTGCGAGCTGCATTGGAGCCCGCTCTATTGTATCTCTTACTGCCCTTGTATAGGCTGTACTCAAAAGCGACCAGTAGCTGTCCATATTGCCCCTGAGTTCACTCATAGCCTTGCCAAGGGTGACAAAATCGTTAGCAAACGAACTAAAATCCTTTGAAAAGGCATACATGGGACCAATTGTCGGCAATTTCAAACTCCCGCCCCAAAATTCAAAGGCCTTGTTGATTTGTTCTTGCATAAATTCTTGTGAGCCATCTAGGTTATCAGTTTCGACCATTTTCTTTCACACAACAAATAGAATTCGTCGACTGGCTATTATAGTTTCTTGGTGTGGAATTTATACGAAAGTATATTTATAATATGAATCTTATTAAATTTAACCTACTCTTCTGTGGGTAATGTTCAAACAGTTAATATAAGTTGATTAAGCCCACATCAGCCAGAGACATCTTACTATAGATAGAGGAGTTAAATGCTTCTAAAATAAGCATTAATAATATGCTGCTAAAATAGGTTTCATATGAGTTACCATAAAACATAATCGAGAGTATCTTTGTTACCCGCAATCATTAAATTAACAAGAGGAACTAAAGCGCAGGTAGGGCCCGTAGCTCAGCATGGATAGAGCGCCTGCCTTCTAAATTCTATTGAAGAGAGCCGGAAGTCGTGGGATCGAAGCCCACCGGGCCCGCTTTCCTTAGTAATGCAAAT
>DAINRW010000301.1:0-1830 GCA_036741615.1 Nitrososphaera sp. | reverse complement strand
ACCATGACAACAGATTCAAAACATATGTTGTCAGGAGGATCCGACGAATCTCACTTGCAGTCTGCTAGAAGCGCCGTTGCACTAAAGGTAGATAATGTGAAGAAAGTTTTTGAACCACGTTCAAGTTCGGCCAAAAAAATGGTGGTGAAAGCGCTTGATGGTGTCAGTTTTGAAGTTAGGAGAGGAGAGTTTGTCTCAATAGTTGGCCCATCAGGAAGCGGCAAATCCACTCTCTTAAACGTGATCGGGGCTCTTGACAGGCCCACTTCAGGAAAGGTGTTCATAAATGGAGAGGACATTTTCCTGCTAGACGATGCTAGGCTTTCTGATGTCAGAAGCCGACTGATTGGATTCATCTTCCAATCATACAATCTTGTAAACAGAATGTCTGTTCAAGAAAACGTCGAGTTTCCATCAGTCTTCCTAAGTAGATCCTCTTCTTCCTCCTCTTCTGATAACCATACTCGGGCGCCTGAATTGCTCGACATCCTGGGAATTAAGGATAAGGCAAAACAAAAACCTGTGGATCTAAGTGGAGGAGAGCAGCAAAGGGTGGCGATAGCAAGAGCTCTGATAAATAACCCCGCATTAGTATTGGCAGATGAGCCTACAGGAAACCTTGACACCAAGACTGGAAGGGAAGTTTTTGATCTTCTAAAGATGTTGACTGATAGGTTTGGCACCACAGTTGTGATGGTTACACATAATCTTGAACTGGCTGGCATGACTGATAGGTCGGTCTATATCAGGGATGGAAGAATAGAGACGGAAATATTGCACAAAGCCAAATCAGAGGTAGAAGATTTATCGTCTGCGTCTGCAACTACTAACAAGAATTTTGATTCTGCAGAGGAAGCAAAGTAAGAGTATGAATGTCGCTAAAACGTTCAGAATTTCATTCAAGGCACTTGGAGATAGAAAAGTCAGGACTTCCCTGACAATTTTGATGGTGATCGTAGGAAGTAGTCTAATGGTAACGCTCAATGGCATAGTGTCAGGGCTTGGCCAATTTGCAACAGATGTTTTCAACAAACTTGCACCAAATATACTGTTTATTACAAGCATTCCCACAGATAGTCCTGGACGTGGAGATGATAACGCTGGTGATGGTGGTGGTCCATCTTCATTCCTTAGTCAGGGGCTAATACCAGTTCCCACGATAACGCTCGATCAAGCTGTTGTGAAGAGATTAGAGTCGCTGCCCCATGTCAGCGCGGTTATCCCTTCCTATCAGGGAAGAATCACCATCGCTTTAGATAACAGATCCCAGAGCGCAAGTGTGCTATCGGTGCAGCCCGAAAACCTCAAAATCATTGCACCTGCCTTGGAATTCACTGAAGGATCGACTATAGAATCAGAAGACGAATCAGCAATATATCTTCCGTCTTTGATTGCCAATAACCTGCAGAAGGAGGCGTCAGAAGCAGCAGCTGCTGTAGTCGACCATGGTGTTGGTTCGGATATGGCAATGGTAGGACAGCAAGTGAACATTACCCATACTTACATCGATCTTGCTACTGCATCCAGGCAGTCCCAATCAGAAGTATTCACTGTAACAGGTATAATGAAACCTGTAGGAAACCCAACAATTGATAGAGCAGTCGTTTTTAATCTTGAGGCAGGCAACAAACTCTTTCAAAAATCTGGCAGGTACGATTCGCTTTTTGTAGCAGCAGAAAGCACGGATCATGTCACGGAGGTTGAAAAAGAGATACGAGACATCTACGGCTCAGATATAGGGATAACAACTTCACAAGCAATACTTCAATCAATTGGCGAGTTTACCGCTGGCTTTGGTACTGCTATTTCAAGCATTGCTCTAGTAGCTCT
>DAINRW010000300.1:0-1839 GCA_036741615.1 Nitrososphaera sp. | reverse complement strand
AAATTCCTGAGGGAGTACAAAGCATTGCAAAGGTTCTTTCTGTGAGTGATGATGAGATGCTTGGGGTGTCGCTGCAATTCTATAGAGACCAAGCTCATGCAAACGAAGTCTTTGCAAAGATGATGGAAGACGAAACTTGTGGCGCAATTGGAAAGCAGTTTGATAGTCTGGTCACCAAAGGGAAAGGCATGATTACAGACGGATTCAGTCGCCTTAGAATTTAGAAGAAATCACAGTAGCTACAGCCAATGGTAACGCTGCCGGGGTTTCCCATACTTTTTCTTGTCTAGCTAACAACAACAATCTTTTTGACTTTGGCCCCTATCCACTCGACCTCTGAAATGCATTCGTTAGAGATTTGTCTGCAGACAATATCGATATACTCTTGTCATGTTCTTCTTTACCTGAATAAAAAGAGTACCCTGCTATTCAGTTCAACAGAAACTTTCATGTACTTTTTGCTAGCTAAGGCTTGGTCTGCAATTCAAGTGTTTGCTTGTAGCTTGACTATTTTATTGCCTATTTGAGGTTCTTCTGTCAACTCTAGATTGAATAGGCGAAAGTGATACCAAGTACAATGAGGGTTGTTGGCGGTTACAAGTGCTGGTTCTTGAAGTGGAAGAGGGATATGGTTAGCAAAGTGGATGGGATGGATTTGAACTATCATTAGTTCCTTTCTTATCTATTTCTTCTAAACGTAAACAGGATCGGATTTCTAGGAAAGCTGCCTAGCTAAGGTCGTGGGTTCAAATCCCATCTGTCTATTTTTACCATTCTAGTAGAATACTGTATTGACTTAGGCCTGATTTTAGTAATTGTCGTACAGAATATCTAACAATGCCAATGTTGCATCATGTAGTTTGTCAACATTTTTGTCTTTTTGTGATAGTGTCAATATTTTTGGAAAAGTTAAAGAACTAGACACAGCAACGATGCACGCAGGGGTATGTGTTGATGTGAGCAACATTGGACCAGACTTTAACCCTGATGAATTTAAGGCTCAACAACGCCAGATGTGGGATAACGCAGCAGCAGGCTGGCAGGCTTGGTGGGATACCTTCGAACGTGGCGCACAAAAAGTTAGTGATAAACTTGTAGATTTAGCTGAAATCTGCCCTGGCAACAAAGTTTTGGATATTGCTACAGGCATTGGAGAGCCGGCAATTAGTGCAGCGAGGAAAGTTGTGCCAAATGGCAAAGTTATTGCTATAGATATTTCACCTCAAATGCTGGCAATTGCAAAGACAAGAGCCAAGTCACTTGGTTTGGATAGTGTAATAGAATTTAGAGAAGGCGATGGAGAGAAATTGGACTTGTCTGAGTCATCAACAGCAAAATTTGATGCGATTCTTTCAAGATTTGGTCTAATGTTTTTCTCAAACCTTCCTGCAGCCCTAGTTAGGATTAGACAACTGCTGACTAAAAACGGCAGGCTATCTGCGGCTGTATGGTCTGCTCCTTCCAAGGTCCCACTGTCCGAATTGGCTTTCGCCACCGTAAGAAAACAGCTAAACATTCCTGACCCTCAGTCAGGAGCACCAGGTACTTTCGCCTTAGCAGATGTAGAGACTTTGAAACAATTGTTTAGCCAAGCAGGATTCAATGATATCAAAATCGACACCCTTCGAACAACATTTGGATTCGATTCACCTGAGAGTTACACAAGAGCGCACCAACAAACGAACGCGCCCATTAACGTTATGCTAGCAAAATATAGTGACGAAGTGAAGAGCAGGGTATGGAACTCAATTACCGAAGCCGTCTGGCAGTATGCTGATTCTCATGGTAAAGTGAACTTGGATAACGAAGTAATCTGTATAGTAGGAAGAAATTGAAAAA
>DAINRW010000299.1:0-1842 GCA_036741615.1 Nitrososphaera sp. | reverse complement strand
GGTATCATCACTTTGATCTTCTGGGACCTACCATAGCGGCCTTGATTAACTATATCTGTTGAAACTAGACCGAGCAAATCCAGCTCGTTTACTATTTGAGTCATACGCCGCTGAGTAAGCGGTTTTTGTTCCGTCTGTTTGCATAATGATAAGTAAATATCATACACCTTACCAGTGGTTCCATTCATTGATTTTATGATAGCAAGAATAACAAGTTTATGATGAGCCGGTGAGTTCTTTAGTGCAATAAAAGGTGCATCCCTTTCAATCCTATCTTCTCCTGCGCGCACATGTTTTTCGTCGACTTTGGTAGTACCATCTCTTTCTGCAAGCTCGGCTGCAACCCTTAGCAAGTCTATTGCCTTTCTTGCATCACCATGCTCTCTTCCAGCTATTGCCGCACACAAGTTGACTGCAGCTTCAGAGATTGCGCCTTCATTGAATGATAGTTTGGCGCGCTCTTGTAATATCTGACGTAGTTGTTCTACGGTGTATGGATTGAAGACTATCTCCTCCTCACTGAGGCTACTTCTTACACGGGGATCAAGTTTATCCTTGAATGTGAGGCTGTTAGAGATTCCTATGAGTGTAATAAAGCCACCCTTCATTCTTTGGTTTGCCCTTGTAAAATTGTAAAGGATATCATCACCACTCCTGTCGACAAGTGAATCTATCTCATCTATCACCAAGACAAGGTTAAGTTTTTTCTTCTGTATGAAGTTCAAAACCCTATCTGTTGCTTCGCCCATTGACAGACCGGTAAAGTGCACTTGTTTTTCCTGCTCCTTATTGATTCCAAGCTCTTCTGCAATTTCAAAAATCACCTTATAGGCACTACCTCCTGCAATCTTTGCATTTACAAAAAGAACGGTGACGTCGGTTTTGAGCTCACTTGCTTTCTTTGCTAGCCTATCTACAACGCTTCTTGCTGCTGCAGTTTTACCAGTACCAGGCTTTCCAAATAGAAGAAGGTTTGACGGCCTAGCACCTTTAAAAATTGTAGATAACACTTGGGCAAGCCCCCTGGTCTCGTCATCTCGGAAAGGTAATTTTTCAGGGACATAATCAATAGTCAAAGCTTGACGATTCTTAACAAGTGAGCTACCACTTGCCGCTTTGGCAAAGATGTTATCAATGTCAGAACTCAATGATTATCTAATCCTCCCCTATCTTCTACACACAATTTTAACCCGCCGCCCCCTGTTTTTCTTTTCCACAACAAAAGTTTGTTAACTTTCTCTTAACAGTGATGTTAACAAGTAGTTTTTAAACTACAAAATCAATTTTAATTAACTATTCTATCATCTTTAAAATAATAGTTAATGAAGATTAAGAGAAGAAGCTGCAGGAGAAAAGAAGGGGTGGCAGTCTGCAATCATATTTTTATTTGGTTAACTATGTTATCAGTATTAGAACATCAATATGGAAAAAGACCTGAAATTGACCCCTTTATTTCCACTGGAGCGTTAATGTCGACGTTGATGTCGTTAACAACACCTATCGGAACCCCTTTATTTCCACTGGAACGGATAACTTACTATTCTTTACTACAAGATTGGTTAACTACTGGCAATTGTTAACTAAAAATGGATTTCTCTCATACACAGTTAACATCAGCTAACACGTTTGTTATCAATTTTGGCATAGCTCATGTTAAGTGTTAAGACCTTAACATGTTAAGTTACCCTTACTCTATGAACTCTGGAAAGAAGCGATTCAAGATAGAACTGGAGGACGCGGAAGGAAGCAAGTATAACCTTTCACTAGAAGGCAATATATCGAAAGAAAAAATAATGAAAATCGTTGAGTTCATGGATCTCATAAATATTGAGCCAAACGAGA
>DAINRW010000298.1:0-1843 GCA_036741615.1 Nitrososphaera sp. | reverse complement strand
TGAAAATAGTTGATGAGCTTCGCCATTTAGATGAAATCAAAGGCAGTATCGCAGTTAGCATATCTCTCTCCCCTCTAAGGAGAGTCATTGCTCTATTCATGCTCCACCTATTTTCTATCGAGTAAAGTTGCCACCACGATTATCCGTGCTATTTCCTGCGATTCCTACACTTGCGGATGATCCGAGCTGAGCCTGAGATCGCGATATATAGTCTAGCACATACGGGCTATTAGGAGATATATTATTTACCTGTTGTAAAATATCTATCGCCTCGTTATACCGTCCAGCAGAGTAGTGTATTAGGGCCTGTCGATACAATTGTGTAAACGAACCTTCTGAAGGAACAACATTTGCCCTGTTTAGAAAGTCCTTTACGATACTCACAGGAACGAGAAAGTTATGACTTTGACTTGCCTCTCCGGTGGCTGGATTGACGCTACGAAAGGTTGCAATTCCGACGACTCTGCCAGAGCTGTCTAATGCTGGTCCGCCACTATTTCCAGGCGCTATAGGTGTCTGTACCTGCATTGCTCTCCATCCTCCTGTGGTTGTCTGATAACCGCTGAACTGGCCGCTAGTTACCGAGGGTTCCTGACCTTCCTGTGGAATCAGGCCAGATTGCGTAACGATACCAGGAAATCCAATTACTATGATATTATCTAAAGATTGTAGTCTTGTCTCATTACCAAGAGGCAACGTTGGGAGGTTGGATCCCTCTATCTTTATAACGGCAACGTCTTTTCCTGGGATAGGTGATCCTGTTGCATGGGGTATGACTTCAGCACTAATCCCTTTTTCGCCCACAACCACTCCCGGTATTGAGACTCTACTTAGAGCATAAACGCTAGATTGAACGTCCCCTACTGATATCGTTCCAAGATTATATTGGTCAACATAAAACGCGTTTACCGCCTCAGCCAACGCCGCTTGCTGCTCAGTGAGGATTCCCTGTTGAACCTGTTCAAGATTGATATCAGGGAAAACTATTTGCAAATCCTCTAATACGAAAGAAGTTATTGCGCTATTTATGAGCACTTGTAAATCTTGTTCTGCAGAATACACTACATGTGCATTAGTTACAATGTAGCCGTCCGGTGTAACTATAAATCCGGATCCAGTTCCAGAAGATACCGCTTGTGTTGTTCGAACAGCCTCTGAGGGAGCTATATACCTTAATGGATCACTGTGGAAAAGAGCCTCAGTCTGTTCTGCAACTGCCTGTTCATCGTCAAGATCAAAATCATTCTCGCTTGCTAAACTCTCCAAATCTTGCTGAAGTAAGTCCAGGTTCCTTCCCCAATCAGGTGCCGAAACTGTGGCTACATGATCAGCACCTACTTGGACTACAGCTGGCTTAGCCAAATCTGCAATCATGCCAAGGCTTAGCGGCTCTTCTTCTGACAGCGGTTGCGCTGCAGCCATCTTCCACGATATCAAAGGCGAAGAAAAGAAAACCAAGAACATTATGGAAACTGTTACGACAAGATGGAAAACAGTTTTTGCCATTCTGTGTGCTTTTTTAGTCTTCTTGGGAGAGCTTATAAATTTTCTGTTCTCGGTCTCTCCAACACATACAAAAAAAAGGCTCAGTTAACAAGCAGCTATGATCGCTTACCAAGTATGAGATCGTAAACTTCGTTATTTACAATCAGCCTTGCATAACAGAGATGCAAATGAATTTTTGTCCAAATCCCGACGGCCCCGCTAATCATATGGGTTCTGATACCTGCGCTTTGTATAAAGTAATGACGAAAAAAACCACAAGGGCGAAAATGACGCCAAATGACAAAGACGGTAACGATAATGAAAGAAAGAAAGTAAGAAAGAATGACGAATCAAAAAT
>DAINRW010000297.1:0-1850 GCA_036741615.1 Nitrososphaera sp. | reverse complement strand
GAGGCTGAGCTGGCAGGCAAAGAGATTATCGGCTATATAGAGGGGCCTCCTACAATGAATGGCGAGCCCCATGTGGGTCACATCCGAGGCAGAATTATCAAAGATCTTTGGTACAGGTTTAACACTTTACAAAAAAAGAGAGTTATCTTTCGCGCAGGCTGGGACACACAGGGCTTGCCGGTAGAGCTCCAGGCAGAAAAAGAGCTTGGGCTAACAGGCAGCAAGGCAGAAAACGTCAGCAAGGTTGGAGTAGAAAAAATTGTTGAAACCTGCAAGAAGATAGTCCATTTGTACAACGAAAAATGGGTTGCAGTCGACAAGCTACTTGGTATGTCGTTTGACTATGAAAAGGCATATTGGACTTTCCATGATCAATACATAGAGCGAGAATGGCAGTATTTGAAAAAGGCATGGGAAAGCGGAGTGCTGAAGGAGTGGTTCAGAGTAGTCGCCTACTGTCCATCTTGCCAAACATCTCTTAGCAATGCTGAGGTGAATCAGGGGTATGAAACTGTTGAAGATCCTTCTTTCTACTATAAGGTAAAGCTGAAAGAAGAAGGAGGAGATGATGCGTACCTGATAGTGTGGACGACAATGCCTTTTACGATCGTTACAGACGAAATGGTAGGAGCAAATCCCAAGGCTGATTATAATTACGTACGCATTAACAATGACGAGCTCTGGGTTGTCGGTGCCGACAGAATGAAAGACCTTATGAAGGAATTGCATATTGAAGACTTCACAGTTGAAAAAACGGTCAAGGGAAGCGAGCTTGATGGTCGATATTACGTCCACCCTTTGCTCCATCTCATACCAAGCCTAGCAGAGCTCGCAGCGAACAAATCGATCCACTTCGTGGTCAGTGACGACTTTGTTGATACAGCCACAGGCACTGGTCTTGTACACCTATCGCCAGCAAATGGCGAACAAGACTTTGAGATAGCGACGAAAAGAAATGTTCCCATTTTTGTACCAATAGATGATAGAGTAATCTTTACAGAAAAAGCTGGGGCCTTTAAGGATCTCTTTGTCAGAGATGCCGATAATAAAGTGGTGCAAGCAATGAAGGAAGCTAACGCATCAGTCAAGATAGGGAAGATAAAACACCAATATCCCACGTGCTGGCGTTCTCATCACAAAGTAGTGTGGCTCGCTCGGCGCGAATATTTTTATATTATTGAAAACTTGGGGGAGAAGCCCCTGCAGGCTGCAGAGAATGTAAAATACTATTTTGATCCACCAAAGAATAGATTCGTAGAAATCATTAGAGAACAGCACCCTTGGTGTATATCAAGGGAGCGCGTTTGGGGTACTCCTCTTCCCATATGGTCATGCACCAAATGCTCTCACAAAGACTTTCTCTTCTCAAGAAAAGAGATTATAAGGAAGGCGATAAACAGCCCTGACGGCCCTGACTTTGAGCTTCATCGCCCCTGGATTGATAGGATCAAAATAAAATGCGAAAAGTGCGGAGCAACCATGCAGCGCGAACCGTTTGTCCTTGACACATGGCACAACAGCGGCGCTGCTCCCTACGCCTCGCTTACTGATCATGAATACAGAGATTTGATCCCTGCGACCTTTTTGACAGAGGGTATTGACCAGACAAGAGGATGGGCATACACTCTGTTGATGGAAAATGTTATTATGAAGCAGTCATCTGTCGCGCCATTCAGCTCGTTCCTTTTCCAAGGGCATGTCCTTGACGAAAAGGGTAACAAGATGAGCAAGAGCCTTGGCAACATTGTTGAGGCTGATGCGCTTTTGATGGAAAATCCAGTCGACCTTGTAAGGTTGTACTTCATGTGGAAATCATCCCCTATTGAATCACTTAATTTTAGCATCGAGGA
>DAINRW010000296.1:0-1852 GCA_036741615.1 Nitrososphaera sp. | reverse complement strand
GGAAGACGCCTACAGGACCTAGGAGAGCTGCTGTCAAGATGAGCCATCCAACTGCCGGCGTTGTTGTATTTAATTTTTGTTTCGCAGTCAGTAACGCCTTCTTGCCATCTAATATTCCAAACGAAGCCCAAATTTAGTTTATTCATCTTGCATTGATTTTAGATAAACCAAATTTCATAAGATACATTTCTTCCTTAAATCCAGTGTAATTCCAGTAGTATTTGTTAACAACAGTCGATATAACAAACCAAATAGCACTATTTACTATGATGGAAACAATAAAGCCATAATAATACGACATAATAATGCCAGTTATAGTACCTCCTATAAGGTAAGGAATTTGACGTTTTAGCGTTGATTTTAGCGTTGATTTTAAAGTAGAGTCCACAATATATCCTACTTATTAATAGCTAACCTAGGTTATATGTATAGTTGAAATAGTTCTATTGAGAGATTACGTATAGAAAGCTAGCAAATTGATTGGTTTATTCTCTTATCTACTTCAGCAACGTAGAGGTATGCGCAAGCTCTTTCCTTACGAATGAAAAGCAAGAGCCCCATCAGCAGCACGGTAAGCGCTGTTACTTGCAACGACATTGGACGCAGAACTGTCAACAATAAGAAAAGCAAGTATAGTTATCGTAACCAGTGGAATAGCATTACCTGTTGTCTCAGTTTTCTGTATGATATAATCAACTCATCTTTCTTGTTTGTGTGACTGAGCAGAAGAACTATGGTATTATTTTTAGAGGATCATTATCTAAAAAAATCAAGACGCACTGTCGCTATCTTTTCAATGATATCGCATCGCTTGACGTAGGTCAAGGGTTTTCTCCTCTCTCAATTGTCCCTGCTTGAATTAACTTTTTGGATCAAAAGCTTACTTTGGCTAGTAGTAGTAGTCAGAAATCAGCTCTTTTCATTTTGGAACCGCACCGCGGGCAACTTCCGCCCTTGAACCTCTGACCACAAGCTATGCATGCATAATTGATGCCTCCTCCTCCACTACCGCCGAACAAACTACCAAATCCTCCTCCGCCAGTATTGCTGCCCATCATTCCCATACGTCGCATCTGCCTCCTGCGTATGTAGTAGCTCATGGCTATAAAAACTCCAATTATAGCGACAAGAGAGAGTGGAAAAGGCAAAAGGAAGGATAATGTTAGGCTTATGGCAATAGATATTCCTATCCATATCATCTGGTTCTGCAGGAAATTTTTTGTGTCAGCATCCATTATTCATTATGCACCCGTCTTGTCCTTCTCAGGTACACTTTGGTCTTACAAGCGTAAAAACCTTGTGTAACATCGATGTGATTGGTTTTAGTCTCTAGCAAGCCAACCCTTATGAGAGTCACTTGGCTCATATTCTAAAAGCACCACTAGCAAAAAATTAAGGCGATGAGTTGAAAGGATAACAAAGTATCAGGTAGGGTCGCATACTGGAAATATCACTAGCGGTGAAAGAAGCAGGAGAATAGAAGAACGGTCTTCTATGGGTTCATCTTATTGTCATCATTAGGCTTTCATCCTATTACATTCTAAATGCATGCCTCAAACCCAAGGGTTGATTCTTCGCAGAAAGCTTCTTAGCATTGTTGCATTAACAAGACAAGAATCCACTGTTATAAGCCGATATCACTTCGCGCCCCGACAGGCCCGCTAGAATTCTCACGCTTGACGATTACTAACTCACACCACGTCTAAACCCGACAAAATCACGCTTGCTATAGCGTATCGAGAGCCATTAATATAACATATCAACAATTCTTTTTATTCCTGATTCTCTTAATTACGTATAGATATGGCAGAAAATTCGAGCAATTCTAATAAGTATTATAGATCAAGTGAGG
>DAINRW010000295.1:0-1871 GCA_036741615.1 Nitrososphaera sp. | reverse complement strand
TTCATAGGATTGCAAATTATGTCAAATCAATGCCCATTGAAGAGCGCAACAGGGTGATCCGTACATATACAGAATTCCGTACCAGTCGCCGGCATAGGCCAGGTAGGGCATTTGAAATGATAGATTATACTTTTGAATTGTTTACTAACTTTGGCATATTTCGGGACCTGCACAGGCACAGAATTCTCACGCTTGAGCGACAATTGCTCTCTACGAGGCACGGTTATGATCTTCCACCAGAGATGGTTGATTCGGGGCTTGACAAGGACTTTAGAGATTGCATGTATCTATCAAAACATGCTTATGAAGAGATAGCCAAGACTATGCCAGAGGAAGCTCAATACGTCGTCAACTTTGCCTATCGATATCCATATTTTGTCAAGATGAATCTGCGGGAAGCTTGTCATATGGTAGAGCTGCGTACTGCCCCCCAGGGCCATCCGGACTACCGAATTGTATGCCAAAAAATATACAATGAGATCATGAGGGTACATCCCCAGCTTGCTCAAGGGATCAAGTTCGTTGATATGAATAGATATCAACTGGAAAGATTTGATGCAGAAAAAAAAAGCGAGAAAAAGAGACAGAGGGTTACTGAGACAGTATCTGGAGTTTGACACCATTATATGGTAATCAACACCATTGTTGACCAAACTTTATATATTACCATTGATTACCATTAGATGGTAATTAAAATGGTCGACAAAACTATCCCGACAAAAGATGAAAGAATTGTAGATGTATATGACACAATGAGAGACAATCTCATCAGAACAGTAGACGAATTTGCAAAGGCTCAACCCCAGTATTCACAGTCAATCTCTAATCTCCAGCTGGACTATATCCAGACAACCAAGAACATGATCCAGACTGCATTTTCTGCTCAGAAGCAATTAGCAAGCACCCTAAATGTCCCATCAGTGCCTTATGGAGAAGTGTTCACGAGGCAATCAAATGAAGTTACAAATAATGCAATTAGGTCAGTAGGCATAAACAACCAACTGACGATCAACGCACTAGATGCAGCAAGGGAAAACCTGAAGATCTACAACAGAACAGTCGATACCCTGACTGACTTTTCAACCAACATCGCAAAGGCGTGGACAACGTTCTTTGCGCAACAGCAACAACAGTTCACAAGACAGTAAAGAACACTGTCTTTTTTCTCTTCTTTTTTTGGCATTTTTAATAAATGAGTTAGGTAGTCTGATGCCATTTTTAATATGATAATATCTTGATAGTGTCATAGTTTGCAATTACCTTATAGGCTAATAATTACAATAATGCTTGACTGCAAAAAGTCTATGTTGGCTGCTCTGGTTGGTCCTATGACATATGGCTTGGACAGTTTTACCTGTAAAATTTAGACCGTGATATCGTGGAGGTTGGATATTGTCTGCTTATAATGCATAAGCTCCTCTCTGTCTACTCTCGGATAAATTGCAGTCAATCAGTCAGTCAAAGCTTTTTAAATTTGCTGTTTCTGTCCTTCCTTCAATAAATCACTCATTTTATTGTAGAGTTGAACAAACCTGTGACCTTTTTGAGTAATTTTGAATTTACAGGTTGCTGAATCAAAGCTTAGCAAGTCGTTTTCAGTTAGAACTCTTAGATATTCTTTCAGTTGATTATCTCCAAGATGTGCTTTATCTATAATCTCAGTTTGTATGACACCATCCTTCTGCACATCTTCATGTTGACCTTCAAAGCTTCCTTTGCCTGCAACTTCTAGAATGTCAAAGACTATCTCCATTGTGCTTCTAAAGGTTATGCCTTTTAGCATCCTTACTGCTTCCATCGACTCTCATGTTAAATAGGATTTTGGAGTGTAGCTTCTATAGGGTAACTCTTGTAAAGAGCTCTAAGTTCTT
>DAINRW010000294.1:0-1874 GCA_036741615.1 Nitrososphaera sp. | reverse complement strand
TGAACTCCCATCCAAGGTAGACATCTTCGGTATTTTCCCTCACTGTTACAAGGTCAACATTGCTTGAGATGCTTGGAATGTTCGGATAGGACTTGGCTGGCCTGATATTTGCATAAAGGTCAAACATCCTACGAAGTACAATTATAACATCGGCTGCGGTCTCACCAACTGGCCCCTTCAGGCAGACCTGCGACTTCTTGATGAACTCTAGTGTTGATTCTGGCAATGCTTTGCCAAACTTGGCAAGCGCGCTGTCGCCAGCTTCGACCTCCTGAATGTCAAATTTTGTATGGGAGTTGTCATTTATCGTTTCAAGGATCTTTTTTGCTGCTGCTGCTTGCTCTGGTCCAATGCCATCTCCTTTGATGAGGGAAATTCTGTATCTTGCCAATTGAATATCTCATCTTGAAGTTATGATATCTAATTTTTCGAGTAAAGAACCTTCTTTAGCAGCACTTTATTGATTGCATCCATCATTGCTTGCACAGATGCAACAACGATATCTTCGCCTGACTTGCGTGCAGATACAATGTTCCCATCCTTGTCCTCAACCTTCACCGTAACTTCTGCAAGTGCATCCGAGCCTCCTGTTATTGAGTCCAGTCTATATTCTCTTATCTTGACATTTGCCATCTCACCAGATATCTTTTGTATTGCTTTTAGAGCTGCATCGACCGGACCAACACCGATATCTGATGCAATGAAATCCTTGCCGTTAGCGTTAAGCCTTACCACAGCGGTTGGTATGATGTTCATTCCAGTGACGATGTGAAAGTCATATAGCTTGAATTTTTCTTCAAATTTGTTGTTATCCATCACCCCTCCTGCTATTGATAACAATTCCGATGTAGTAATTGGCTTGCCATTGTCTGCTATGTTCTTTTGCTTCTCCACTATAATGTGAAGCTGCTCATCAGTAGGCTGGATGCCAAATTCTTCAAGCATTGCCTTGATGCCATGTGCGCCAGCATGTTTTCCGGCTTGGAGCCATCGTTTCCTACCCACAAGCTCAGGGCTTATAGGCTCGTAGGTGAGTGGATTGCTGATGATACCGTGAGTGTGTATTCCAGATTCATGTCCAAAGGCATTTTCACCAATTATTGCCTTGTTTGGCTGAACGATTATGCCCATTGTGTTTGAAACGAACTTGGAAGTTTCATAAAGCAACTGTGTCTTGATGTTATGCTTTTTGCTATACAAGCATTGGAGCGCCATTACAAATTCTTCAAGAGACGCGTTGCCAGCACGCTCACCGAGACCGTTTATGGTGACGTGCGCACATGCAGCGCCGGCGTTTACCCCTGCTATAGAATTAGCAACTGCAAAACCAAAATCGTCATGGCAGTGGACGCTTACTGGAAGCATTGTAGCCTCCTTGACCACTTTCACAAGGTCGGCAATATATTGCGGAGTTGCATAGCCTACAGTATCGGGTATGTCTAGCCTATCTGCACCAGCTTGTGATACCTCCGTAAATACCTTTAGTAGGAACTGCCTGTCAGATCTCGTAGCATCCTCTGCTGAAAATTCTACCTGTAAGCCATGCTTTTTAGCATATTCTACTGCAGTAACTGCCTTCTCTAAGACCTGCTGACGTGTCATCTTTAACTTATACGTCATATGTATGTCTGAGGTTGCTATGAAAGTGTGAATGTACTTCAAGTCACATTTGATAGCACTATCAATATCGATTTGATTTGCACGAGCAAGGCCAAAAATTTCGGCCTTCAGTCCCTGCTTTACTATCGACTTAATTGCCTGCACCTCACCATGAGATACTATTGGAAACCCTGCCTCTATTGCATCGACTCCAAGTTCGTCCAGACGAGTAGCAATCTGGATCTTTTGATTGGGTGTTATCGTCACACCAGGCG
>DAINRW010000293.1:0-1875 GCA_036741615.1 Nitrososphaera sp. | reverse complement strand
TTCAAGCCGACAAACTTTGCGATCACTACGTCAGATTGTGCCTTGCCGCCATGCTCAACAGAATTCTTTAATGCAATGATCTTGATGAATTTCTCAGTATCTGGGTCGATTGGCACGTATTACTACAAACTCCTGCCCACTACAAAATCTGCCGAGAACTCAAGAGATCTTCTAGCTTCAGAGTTACTATACCCTTCAATTGACTTGAGTGCATCTCGCAAATACCCTCTTGCTTCATTCCTCACATCCTGTTCTATGCCAATATGAGAGATGACTTTGACAGCCTCCTTGATATCTTGGTCCAAAGCCTTGCCTCTTGTACCAAATACTCTCTTGATCGTCTCTGCGTCTTCTTTGCTGGCTTTTTTCAAAGCAAGTAATATTGGATATGTCTTTTTACCTTCTCGAATATCGTTGCCGGCGGCCTTGCCCGTCAGCTTAGGGTCACCTATCACGCCTATTAGATCATCCACCAACTGAAAAGCAATACCGATGTTGTAGCCAAATGATGAGAGGTTTCTGACATCGCTAGTCGTATGATTTGGAGATGAAAGAGCACCAAGTGCGCAGGATACTTTAAAGAGTGTAGCAGTCTTTTTGCTAATCATGTCAATGTAATGCTGCACACTTGGAAACTTGGCACTTGACGCCACTTCTACATCTATTGCCTGTCCCTCACATATTTCTGTGCATGCAAATGAAAGATGTTCCACCATATCAATTATCGACTTGTCCGGAATTCCGGCCTTTTTACAGTTAAACGTCAGCAATTCGAATGCTTTTGAGAACAAAATGTCGCCGGCAAGGATTGCAAGCGGCATGCCATAGTGTCTGTGTACAGTTGAAGTGCCATGGCGCATTTCATCGTTGTCCATTATATCGTCGTGAACAAGTGTAAAGTTATGAACAAGCTCGACTGCAGCAGCGGCAGGAAGTGCCCTTTCAGCACTTCCACCTAGCAGCTCGCAGCCCTTGAGAACCATAAAGGGTCGCAAGCGCTTGCCTCCCGTGCGGATATAATGTGACGAAGCGTGGTAAAGCTCTTTTGGCGTGCCCTCAACGAATGCGAGTATAAAGTTGTTCACAGTAGAAGCATAAGATTCCAGCTCGCCTTTGATGCTGTCTGCCTTCATGTACGGCTACTAACCTCATGTGCTAGCAGTCCTGTCAATATATATCTTGAGCTAGCAAGCGCAGCGATGTTTTTGGCTCCAACAAGGAACATAGTGCTCTTCAGTTCTGCAAGAACTACATCAGCAAATGCAAATAGGCTTTCGCGTGACTGACTAGCTGCTTGAAGGAATGGATATGCCATTGCAGACATGCTGGCCCCAAGAGCTATGCACTTTGCGACTTCCAGCCCATTTCGCAGACCGCCTGATGCAATAAGCGGCAATTTTACTGCACGCCTGACCTCTATGAGACTGGCCGCAGTCGGAATACCCCAATCCCAAAACATCTCACCCAGGTGCTTCTTGAGGTCATCTTTGAGGAACTCTGCCCGTAACTTTTCAACACCAGCCCAACTAGTACCTCCAGCACCAGCGATATTAATTGCAGAAACGTTGGCCATCTCGAGTTTTATCGCAACCTCCTTTGAAATCCCTGCACCCACCTCCTTTACTATCACGGGTACGTCTATGGTCTTGGCAAGCTCGGCAATCCGGGAAAGAACTCCATTATAGCGCGGCTCGCCCTCGGGCTGTATAAGCTCCTGTAGCGGGTTCAGGTGCACCACCAGCGCATTTGCCCCAATCATTTTTACTATTCTTTTAGCTTCATCGACTGTGAACCCCTTGGAAAGTTGTGCCCCACCAATATTTGCTATTAGGAAAGCATTTGGTGCATTCTTTCTTGCTATTGAATATGTGGCTG
>DAINRW010000292.1:0-1875 GCA_036741615.1 Nitrososphaera sp. | reverse complement strand
TCGCCATAGCACAGAGGCGTTGGCTTTCATAGAGAATAGTTCTGAAATAAAGTACATAAGTCACTGGATAATCTTTTAAAAGTATTATGCCGCTACCTTCGTAATGTATGCCGCCATTTTGAAAACTTTTCTTATAGGTGCTTTGGTCTTATCCATGTGTGCGATATCGACCGCCCCGTCTTCGTTATTTGCTCAGCAGCTGCAACAACAGACGACCACCAGTCCCACTAGTACTACTGTAGATTACTCATTTGTGACATCTTGGGGTAGCCCTGGAAGAGCCTTTGGTCAATTCAGTCAACCGCTTGATATTGCTATAGACTCTACTGGCAGTGTATATGTAACTGATAATACTGCTTTGTCAAATCAAGTCCAGAAATTCAGTCCAGATGGTACATTCCTACTGGCTTGGGGTTACCTTGGAACAGGTGGCGGCGGATTTGCAAATGCTGCTTCTATAGCTATAGATGACTCCAATAACACTGTTTACGTGACAGATTTTGGAAATGCTGATCAGGCTGTGCAGAAATTCACTTCAGATGGTACCTTTCTTGACTCATGGGGTTCTACAGGGTTAGGTGAAGGTCAATTCATAAATCCTGCTGGTCTTGCGGTAGACTCACAAGGCTTCGTGTATGCAGGAGACTTTGGAGAGAATAACAATATACAAAAGTTTGATAGTGAAGGTAATTTTATCTTAAACTGGGGCTCTCCAGGTTCAGCTGAGGGTCAATTCATGAATCCTGCAGATATTGCCATAGATTCACAAGACATCGTCTATGTAGCAGACTCGGCGAACAATCGTGTTCAAAAGTTTGATAGCAGTGGAAACTTTTTGGGTATTTGGGGAACAGCTGGTTCAGGAGATGGACAGTTTAACTCTCCGACAGGAATAGCAATAGATCCAACATCTGGCAATGTCTTCGTAGTAGACAGAGCTAACGATCGTGTCCAAGTTTTTGATACTGATGGCAATTTTATAACTAAGTTTGGCTCAAGCGGATCAGGTGAGGGTCAACTGGAGAACCCTTTAGGAGTTGCTGTCGGTGCGGATGGAAGAGTGTATGTAAATGACGAAGGAAATGCCAGAGTTGTTGTCTTTAGTGGAGGCGGCGGAGGAGGTTAAAATAGTTCATTGTCCACGATACTAATAACCATCCTGCATTTTATTTCAAACATTAATATACAATTTGGCGCTGCTATTCCAACTGGGATGAAAATAAGTTTCTCACATTTTGTTTTTATTGCTTTCCTGTTTTCAACACTAATTGCAGTACCTGCTTCCTTAGGTGTCACATCTGTCTATGCCCAAGGACCTCCTTCTCCTCCTATAGCACCTGATAATAATCAGGGACTACCGCCCGGACCACCACCGCGATTTCCTCTCCCATTTGATCAACAAGCACCATTTGGTCAAGCATCTAACTTTTCATTTGGACCCGTTGCCAGTATTCAGAATGACGAATCTGGTCAACAACCTACGTGGGTTGTAGTAGGATTCTGGAGAAGCAACTTGCTTTCATTTAATGAGACTACAACAACTACTGAAAATAGCCAGGGTAACGCTTCCAGCCCTGCAACTGCTGCTGCGCGATTCAATGCAGACTTCAGAATGATCATGCTCAATGGATCAGGGGCGCACACTCACGTGATCACCAATTTTGTACTGTCAGATGCTTCATCTAATGAAAATGGCACAAGGACATATACTGGCAATTCAACCATCAGTATGCCAGAGGGTCCGCTTGTAGATGTCCCAACCACTATAAAGTTCTCAGGTGAAATTATAAGCATATTTCCAGATCCTTCCGCAGTAAATCAACACTTTGGCAATACTCCCATCTATGGAGCCATCCTGCCTGAAGAAGGTCGAAG
>DAINRW010000291.1:0-1889 GCA_036741615.1 Nitrososphaera sp. | reverse complement strand
ACCCAAAGAATTGTTCGGCTATCATTGCCATTGTCATCCTGCTGCTGTGCAAATATAGGGTTGGCGATAGGGTAATCAACAACGGTTAAGCCAAATAGAGCAAGCGAGACTGCAGCCAGCAGAAGTATTGGGCGTTGTTGATGATTGTTATGATGCTTCCCCACACTTGAAAAGTAGGTCATTTCATACAAGAGTTCAGTTCAATATTTCTTCTTCTCCTTGGTTCCATTTTGAAATGCTAAGCAACTTCCTCATCTTGTTGACGTTCGCTTCGAGATAGACGTCTATTGGTACCACCACTATCAGTAGTGCCCCTTCCTGCAGTCAAATTCATTAGCTCTTGCCTCACTAAAGTCCGAAGTTTATCCTCATTAAGTTGCTCTGTTGTGGGAGTCCTTTCTTTTATCATGCCCAATAGCGCACCCATGTCGTTAGAATCATTCCCTTGTCCACCTGTAACAACTATCATGTTTCTTTCTCTCGCTATTTCGGTCCATGTTTGCAATTCCCTTAGCCTCATGGCTGACATGTTCCTGGTGTAAAAATTGGCAGCCTGCTCCATCTTCTCTGCTGCAATTAGTTCGCCTTCAGCTATTATAATCCTGCTTCTTTTTTCTCTCTCAGCTTCTGCCTGTTTTGCAATTGCTCTATGCATGTTCTCAGGAAGCGAAACGTCTCTGATTGCTACAGAGCTTACTTTTACTCCCCAGGGATCAGTTGCAGCATCTAAAATTTCCTGCATTCGCTTGTTAAGCACCTCACGTTTTGACAGGATGTCGTCAAAGGTAGTCTGCCCGATCAAGTCTCGCAGAGTTGTTTGGGACAGAAGGCTTGAGGCCAGACGGTAATCGTTTACCTTAACTACTGCATTATTTGGCTCGTTAACTCGAAGATATACTACGGCATCAACATCTACAGTAACATTATCCATAGTGATTATATTCTGCTTTGGGACATCTAAGGTCACCACTCGCAGGTCAACTATGACAGCCTTGTCAATGATTGGAATGAGAAAGATAAGCCCCGGTCCTTTGGCACCCAGTAACCGTCCAAGTCGGAATACTACTGCGCGTTGATATTCTCTTATAACTCGTATCGAATATGTGATTATGATAATGGCGATGATTATCGTAATGACAGTGCCTGCCATCTCTGTCACTGATGAGAGCTGAAGTAACAAAGAGCTGATATCCATATGATATATTGTGCCCATCATATCATTTTAAGATAGATATTTGTTGACTAGGTCTTTCTTTTAGATCTCACTTACATCTCAATAGTGATGTCGTAGACACAAAAGGGAAGAGTTTCATTGGATTCAATTGAATTTTTAATCCAATCCCGACGGGCCAGCTCCTTTATCAGTTCTTTTTAGAAGTGTTCTACCGATATATAGAAAGAAGTTAGCTTTAACTTTAGTTAAATTGCTAAAGACTAAGTTATATATTTATTGCAGGCAAGTTATGCTGGAGCACCAATGGTCTTAGTTCTGCGCTATCGCAGCAAAGGGGAATGAGTGACTTATAATCAAAGAAAACTAACTAGTTAGGTGATTTAGATATGTCACAAAATCCAATGGAAAAAGGTGCAAAGCCGCCACATCCCGAACAACAGCAAGACGTACCAGGCTTAGAGTCAGAAATGGATCCGAAGCCAGATTATGGAGAAAGCTCGTACCGCGGCTCTGGCAAGCTGAAAGGGAAAGCGGCGCTCATTACGGGTGGCGATTCAGGTATCGGGCGGGCCGTTGCGCTTGCGTTTGCACGTGAGGGTGCCGACATTCTGATCTCATATTTGAACGAAGAGTCAGACGCGCAAGAGACCGTCCGCATTGTCCAGAAAGAAGGACGCAAGTGCATTGCCGTCGCAGGCGACATTCAAGAAGAGAG
>DAINRW010000290.1:0-1891 GCA_036741615.1 Nitrososphaera sp. | reverse complement strand
TACTTTGCGAATTGAATAAGATTTAAAGCTCGGGGAGTGTATGAACCCATCACTAGTGCAACACCAATCCCAGCGAACCCGACTACCAATGCGTTGAGTCTAAGTTTTGAAGGTCTTTTTTGCCGAGTCCCTCTGGGCCCGCTAAAAATAAGAAAATATAGATGCTAGCCTACAGGAATTCCGGGTCATCCAGAATGTTAATTACTCAAATAAAAAATAATATTGATAACTTCAATATTGTAAAATTCGTCTGGACGTTAGAGAGTAGTTGGTGCTGGGACGATGCATCTTGTATTCTTTATTCAAGAAGATGATGTTCGGCTTTCATTTCTGCTTTTAGCAATTCCTCTATTGGTTCTTTTATCTTACTCACTGGAAGTTTGAACATAACCATTTCTTCTCCCCTTTTTGTACAATGGATATTTACTTTCCATTTGCTGTCATCTCTCTCTGGAAAATCAGATCTGTAGTGAGCTCCCCTACTCTCTTGTCGCATCAAGGCACTTCTTAGAACAGCTTCACAAACAACCAGGGCAGACTTAACTTCCCATGTATTGACAGCATTCTCATAATCCGTATATCTCCCTAGGACGCTCTGTTTGGAATAAAATGTCTTTTCTAACTCTAAAATTTTCTTTATTGCCTTTCGCAATTTGATAGCTTCTCTAATTATTCCTGCGTTCTCCTGCATGACTTGTTGAACCTGACTAAGCATTCTAAGAGGTTGTTTAACCACAAACAGAGTATATGCGAACATCTTATCTTCATTATGTGTTATTCCAAGGATGGACGACGTTGAAAATCTGCCGTTGGCCGTTCTGTTCCTTTCTCTCGCTACCTTGGTAGCTGCTTCCCTTCCCGCAATTTTGCCAAATACCAATGTTCCAAGCAGACTATTACCGCCCAAGCGGTTTGCCCCATGTACCTGGCCTGCCACTTCGCCAATTGCAAATAATCCTCTTACGTTTGTTTGGCACTTCAAATCGACTTTGACGCCTCCCATCGAATAATGGGCAGTTGGAGCAACTTCCATTTTTTCCTTAGAGATATTAACTCCTGCAATTCGCTTGAACTGATCGTACATGCTTGGTAATCTTTCCATAATTTTCGCTTTTGGCAAGTGCGTTACGTCCAACAAAACACCACCATGTTTGGTACCCCTGCCAGACATGATTTCGTTATAAATTGAACGAGCCACAACATCTCGTGGGCCAAGCTCCATTCGCTGAGGATAGTAATTTTTCATAAACCTTTCACCTTTGGAATTTAACAAGATTCCCCCTTCTCCCCGTATTGCTTCTGTTGCAAGCGTACCCTCAGCTTTCTTTGGCCAGACCATTCCTGTGGGGTGGAATTGAACCATCTCCATATCCACCAAATCCACGCCCGCCTCGTATGCTAGGGCCACGCCATCTCCATAGTTTTCAGAAATTCTTGAACTACTTACTGGATAGACTCTAGTATATCCTCCCGTTGCCAATATTATGCATTTAGCTCTGAAAATAATAATTTTCTTTCTTTTGAGATCTATGCCCATAGCACCCAAGATTTCTTGTTCTTTACCTTTCTCTTGTGCTCCCTCTGTCTTTTCTATATCAGTTGATTTCAATAATTTTGTAATATAGACATTATCGACAAATTTGATTTTACGCAGACGAACTTGTTTCATCAATACACGGATTATTTCTTTGCCTGTCCAATCACCATAGAAGCAAGTCCTCCTGTAGGTGTGAGCGCCAAAGAAACGCTGCGTTAGTCTGCCGTCAGGTTCTCTGTGAAATCGAGCGCCCCAATTTACAAGTTCAATCACAGCGTCAGGCGCGCTTTTGCAAAGCACCTCTACCTTCTCGTAGTCAGCAATAAACAATCCTTCACTGAGAGTGTCAGCAGC
>DAINRW010000289.1:0-1908 GCA_036741615.1 Nitrososphaera sp. | reverse complement strand
GAGGTGTCTTATTCTGCATTTGTCTAAGATTACTTAGGCAAGACGCCTTATTATGTGCAGTCAATGTATTGTTCTACAGACTCTATTCATCATTTCTAGTCTCACTAATTCTCAAAACTTTCGCTTGACGGTACAGGATCCTTACTGCATGCAAAGATAAAAGGAGCAAGTGGGATTTGAACAAGCATGTTTCCTTCATCCGAGACGACTAAATCGGATTGCAAATTGGCTGAGGTCGTAGGTTCAAATCTGATAAAAAATCAAAAAAGAAAAAGAAGAGGGTGGTGGTGGTTTTATGTGTTTGTAGAGTTCATGTTTGTGGAGTTAGCTGCAAGAGAATTCGATTCAGAACCAACAGCCAATGTAAAAGTAGTACTTGCTGAGCACCCATCGCTGCTGCTGACACTAGCCTCAATTGTGCCGGTGCCAATTTCACTTACTAGTTCCTCATAGGTGAATTCAAAGGTTCTCGATTCCCCTGGCTCTAATGTAGTTATTACTTGCGCCGAAAATAGAGAATAGGTTTCACCAGTGTCACGATTTTCTATTTCTAAACCTAGCATGCTATTTGGAAACTCTAAAGCTTCGTCACCGCCATTTGTGACAGTAATTGTGACCGGTTCTTCTACCTCAAAGGTTTCTTCATTCGTGATTATTTCTAACTGACATTGCTGTTGTTCTCCTCCTGCTCCTCCTTCTGTAGCAGTTGTTGTTGTAGTATTGCCAGTTGCAGTACTTATTGTTCCATTCACGCCAAGCATTATCCTAGGACCAAATGTCTGTCCTACATCGTTTGATACTCTAAGCACTGATTCACTTGACCCAGTCTCAGGACTTGTTTCCCACCATGAGACAAACACATTGTTCCCAGCAGCTACCATCTCTGCATTTTGTGATTCTGTATCTGAAGAGTTGCTTAGGTTTATCTTATCACCAAATGTTTGACCACCATCATTTGATGCTCTAAACATTACTTCCCAATTCTCTGATTTGTTTGTCCACCATACAATGTAGACATTATTTCCATCTTGAGATACTGCCATTGGAGCTTTGGGTTCTACTACGAAATTGGTACCTGTTTGCATGAAGGATTGTGCAGATACTGACTGTGATAAGCTCGTCAAGGATGTAGTCGCAGTTCCGATACAAATCCCCATGATAAAGACTAACGCTAACACTGCAGCAGATGTTATTCTCGATGTCCTCTTCTTATTCATTTTCTATCCTTCTCCTTCCTCTTCTTCCTGTCATTTTCTATCCTGCCCTGCTTCAATCTTAGGACATATGAACTAAAAATATGACACTGATAGTATCCGATAACTTGACAGAACCTCATTTAAACAAGCATAATATCATGTAGGTAGTTGATATGCCATTAATAGAACCTAGTTCAAGGTCGACCAACAACCAGGTAATAAGACCAATTCCACCAGGAGAACATTCTGTTACTCCGTACTTGACGGTTAACAATGGAAGCAACGCTATTGAATTTTACAAAAAGGCATTCAATGCAGAGGAGCTCTTTCGTGAAACAATACCAAATGGGAAGAAGATACTACATGCAAGAATGAGGATTGGCGATTCCACTGTTAGATTATCAGAAGAATTTCCTGGTTCCATCCAGAAGTCTCCTGTTTCTCTAGGTTCTACCACAGTAACACTGCACATCTATACTGAGAATGTAGATGGGCTATGGCAGCAGGCAATCCAAGCTGGCGCTAAGGTTGTTCTGCCACTTGATAATCAATTCTGGGGTGAGCGCTACGGTATGCTGGTTGACCCCTTTGGACACCAATGGTCGATGTCAATGGTGATAAAAATGAGTCCAGAGGAAATGGCGGCAAAGCGCAAAGCTGCGATGTCAATGTTTTCAAAGGGCGAGCATCCCGGCGGAAAATCTAGTGAAAC
>DAINRW010000288.1:0-1913 GCA_036741615.1 Nitrososphaera sp. | reverse complement strand
AAGCCCGCTGAAAGAGTAGGCGAAGACTGGGGACAATAATGGTTGAGGTGAGCATCCTATGCGACAAAGTTCGCTATGAGGAGAAGTCGCTCTATGAAAAAGCACAGAGTAAAGGTATCAAATCTAAGATAGTGGATGCAAAGACAGTTATCATTGACACACATAGTAAGAAAAAGGATTTCCTTTTGGGAGATATAATGCTGCAGAGAAGCGTAAGCTACTATCGCGGTCTTTACCTCACTGCTTGCCTTGAATTTCTTGGCTTTAAAGTAATAAATAGATATGAGGTGGGCCAGACCTGCGGAAATAAGCTTATTACATCAATTAAGCTTGAGCAGAATAAAATACCGACTCCAAAGACACAATTTGCATTTAGTGCTGATTCCGGGCTGGAAAGCATTAAGAAGACAGGATTTCCTCTAATCCTGAAACCAATTGTAGGATCGTGGGGACGCGGCATATATCCACTTCGTGACCTTGAGACTGCAAGCATGATAATCGAAATGAGAGAGGAGGATGATAACCCTCTTTCGCGCATCTATTACATCCAAGAAATGGTTGACAGACCACCCCGCGATATTCGCTGCATTGTGATTGGCGACCAAGCCATCACTGCAATATATCGCTATTCCTCACCATCAGAGTGGCGAACAAATGTTGCTCGCGGTGGAATGGTAGAGCTTGCGCCGATAACAAAGGAGATGGAGGATCTGGCCCTAAAAGCAGCAAAAGCTGTGGGAGGTGGCATCTTAGGTGTAGATATGATGGAAGACAAGAACCGGGGATTGGTTGTTCATGAAGTAAACAATACAGTAGAATTTCGTGGAGCAGCTAGTGTATCGAAGGCGGATATCCCTGGCGAGATTATCAACTATGCCGTGAAGGTGGCAAGGCACTGATGACCAATTTTGGTCATGGTTGACCTTATCACGGTTATTGCCGACCAAAAAATATAAATGAGGATTTTCAAAGCGAAAAATTAAAAGAAATGCGTTTTAGCAAAGGAGTATCTCAGAAATGAAAGTTGGAGTAGTTGGTGCTTCCGGGTATGTGGGAGGAGAACTGTTGCGACTCCTAGTCGCTCATCCAAAGATAGAGCTGAGTATGGTCACATCACGGCAGAAGGCAGGAGAGTACGTACATCGTGTTCACCCAAGTTTGAAGGGTTTTATTGACATTACATTCTCTCCAATGGACATGGAAAAGCTAGCGAATAATTGCGATCTTGTTTTTACATCGGTTCCTCATGGCAAGGCAAACAAGATAGTCAAGGACCTATATGACAGAGGAATGAAGATAATAGATCTCTCAGCTGACTTTAGGCTTAAAAATCCCAAGGATTATGTGAGGTGGTATGGCTGGGAGCACCCTTTCCCTGAAATGCTGAGCAAGTCCGTCTATGGGGTTCCAGAACTTCACCGGGAAGAAATTAAAAAGGCACAATTGGTCTCCTGCCCTGGTTGTATGGCAGTAACATCGCTTCTTGCACTTACACCACTGATTGAAAATAACCTAATAGATACTGATCATGTTGTGGTGGACAGCAAAATTGGATCCTCCGGCGCTGGTCAGAAGGCAAATGCAGGGACCCATCACGCGATGCGCTATGGTGTGGTCAGACCCTACAAGCCTGCAAAACACAGACATACCGGCGAGATCGAGCAAGAGCTTTCACTCATTGCAAAAAAGCATATTAAGGTTAGTATGAGTCCCCACGCAGTCAATATCGTCAGAGGCATCCTCACTACGAACCACACATTCCTGAAGAGACCCATCGAAGAGCTGGAGCTATGGAAAATGTATCGTAATGCATACAAACAAGAGCCCTTTGTAAGATTGATTCGTGACAAGAAGGGTCTCTATAAGTTTCCAGATCCTAAATTTGTGGTCGGCTCAAACTTTTGCGATGTGGG
>DAINRW010000287.1:0-1931 GCA_036741615.1 Nitrososphaera sp. | reverse complement strand
GCGATTGCTAACGTCAGATCAAGTCTGACGATGATTGTAGCTGAAAAACATCATTCATTGAAGCAGATAGAGGAAAGAGTGGCATAATAACATGGAAAGAAAACCTTACCTCACAAGATCTGCAATACAAACTACAAAAAAGTCGACTGGCTTCTGCATTACTTGTGGAAAAATAGCGACAACTGAAGCACTCTTTAAATTGGAAGGGGCGACGATCATACAAAGATATTGTGACGACTGTCTGTCAAGTGCACATTACTGATTGACACTATGCAGTCGAAGATCATAAAAGAAAAAGAAAGAGTGTGAGAGGTAGATAAAAGAAGCAAAGCAGAGCCTTGCCAATTAATTCTACTTCGATATTCACCTTATATCCTGTATTAACAAGTTCTGCAAACTTTGTTTGAATAATTAACTGTAAACTGTAGTTTGATATGCTATAAACTCTCATGACATAAATCTCAGAGCACGTTGTTACACAAAGAAATAGTCAGTCTTATTGTATGTCGAAATACTCCCACATCGAGGACACTGTTCACTCTTCTCATGAAACTCAGCCTCCTGAAAAAGAGACGGCTCCATTTGTATAACTGACGGGTGCTCATGTCCGCAATCTCTGCACTTTATCATCATGGTTGTGGTTGACATTTTCTGTGACCCTTAAAGTTAAGCTCGCATTAAGCTATTTTAGCATATCCGAGCAGCTAGCTCTATAACATAATTCACTTACTTTTGTTTTTGTGAGTATGATGATGTCGCATGCTTGAGGATCGAAGAGCAAGATCCTTCAGACTGGGTCGAGGCGGTTTGTAGAATTGAAAAAAATTCAGCGCAGAAGTTATAATAGAGCGATAAGATGACAACAAAGAAAATTGAGTAGCTATCTACCTCTTTAACTGCTCAATCTCTTTTCTTAATTCTATATTTTCCTTGTATAGCTCTTCAACATAGTCATACAAATCCCTCAAGATAAGAGAGTAGCTATTATACAGTCTAGCAGCTGAACCTTCAAATCGCTCTGGAGGATATTTTTGTGATAGCCAATTAAATTGTTCGATATGTTTTGTAAGCTCATCTCTTTTTTCCCAAAATTCTTTCCTTAGCGTGTCTAAGTCTTTCTTTAGCATGATATACTTGTACATTATTACTTGATTTTATAGGTATAAAGCTAGTGTTTTAGCTCTCAAATAATAAAAAACTAATAAAAAAATAAAGTGAAGGATAAGGGGCTATGGTATAAGAGCAGGCATTATGGTTCTACCATCACTGGGACATTTTGCTTGAGCTGAATTGGCGGTACAACGACTCTCATCTTTCCTTTCCGTTTAAGTCACTCTCCGCGCCACGTCCTCTTGTCCTAGTTGAACTCTTTTTGTAATAGCTATGACTATAACTATAATTTGCTAGACGCTTTCTCAATCAATGTTCTCCACTTATCATTTCCTTCAATCTTGATACCTCAAGGGTATAAGAGACATTAATCAACTCAATTGGTAAACAGTCATTTTCTTGCAATTATGTTAACGGGTAAGAATATCTCTCTCTCCCTCTGAGGGGATGATAATAATTTAATCTAAATTAAAGCACAGCAGCTTATTTTCTGCAATATCGATCTCAGGTACACAATGACTAAGGCAAGTATTATCAGGTTTTTCTGAAGTAAAAAATTACCATATCTGCCTGGGTGTGATCACCACCGGTCAAGGAAATAATCTGTCCTTAATTGCACTGGATGTTTTACTGGACTTTAAGTCTTTGATTCTGTTTCTCATAGTCACTTCTGTGACTCCTGCCGCCTCTGCAAGCTCTTTCTGGGTCACAGCCTCATTATTTCTCAGACAGGAAAGATAAAGGATCGTTGCAGCCAAACTCATTGGACGCTTCCCTGCGGGTAGTTGCGTATTTACAAGCTCCTTCATAACCTCTATCGC
>DAINRW010000286.1:0-1938 GCA_036741615.1 Nitrososphaera sp. | reverse complement strand
ACTTCCATACCGCGCTTCGCCGGCAGACAATGCATGAATATTACATCGCTTTTTGCAAGCTTCATAGTGTCAATATTCACTTGATACTTTGGCAGAAATATCGACTCTCTAGTCATACGCTCATCTTCCTTACCGATCGAGATGAAAGTATCTGTCGCTATAACGTCTGCGTCTTTCACAGCAGAAGTTGCATCTTCAGTTATCGCAATATCTACGCCCGTCTTTTTCCCTTCAGCCTTTGCGAGCGCCACGATATCTTTTGATGGTTCGTAGCCCTTTGGGCACGCAGCAGTCATGTTTATGCCAGTCTTAGCGCAACCAAGCATAAGATCATTGCATACATTATCCCCATCCCCAAGCCAAGCGAGTTGTAATCCTTTTAATTTTTTCTTCTGTTCCTGTATTGTCATAAGGTCAGCTAGAACCTGGCAAGGGTGAAATGAGTCTGAAAGGCCATTTATGACTGGCACCGAAGCATATCCCGCAAGTCTCTGAACATCAATGTGGTTGTAGACTCGTGCCATTATGCAATCCAAGTATAGTGAAAGTGTTTTGGCCGTATCTTCAATAGTTTCTCCACGAGATAGTTGGATATCATTTGCGCCAAGGTAAACTGCATCTCCGCCTAGCTGAAACATGCCAACTTCAAAACTCACTCTGGTCCGAGTCGACGGCTTTTGGAAGATCATGCCAAGCATCTTGCCGTGCAACAGCGGCCGAGCATTGCCCCTTTTTTGTTCCCGCTTGAGTTTGGATGCTAGCATCAGGATAGTACTGATCTCTTTTGTGCTCAGGTCTGAGATGCTTAAGATATCTTTTTTACTTAAGGAGATCTTCAATGTCTTCATCTGTTAGATAAACTACCTTTTCTTCTCCTTTTTCCTGTTTTGGATTATTATTATCTTCTTTGAGGTTGCTTTCATTGTCTCTGATTTGCCTCTGATCTTGCTTTGCATTCGCCGTTTCTGCCTCCTCTTCATCTTCTACCAGTTTTTCTTCCTGCTCGCCCTTTTCGTCCTTCTTGCTCTGTTTCTTGGCAGGGTCTTCCTCAGTCCGTTTCTTTCCAAAGAATCCAAACCTGCTCTTTTTTTCCTTTGGCTTCTCCTCTTTAACCTGTGATGGCTCAACGTGATGCAAAACAGGTTTCGACTCCTTTTCCTTTATCTCTGTCTCTTGCGTCTCGTCCTCCTCCTCCGCCTGCTGCAGGCCAGGTTCGTTCATAGATTCCGATGGTTTCACGGAGGGCTTGGATAGCAATAATATGTCCTTTTCCTCTTCTCTAATGGTTTGTATATTCTCTGATCCAGCCGATTGGGGTGTCGATTCAAGAGTCTTTTGCATTAAGGTAGCCTCTTCGACACTTACGTCTGCCTGTATCCCGCTCTCAAATAATGAACTGATGAATTTGTTAGAGTCAAAAGGGATAATATCATCATAACCTTGCCCGACACCAATGTATATGATTGGTCTCGAAGTAATGTGCGCAATTGAAATTGCAGAGCCTCCCTTGGCATCTGCATCTACCTTGGTTAAGATAGCACCATCAAAATTAGTGTATTGAAAAAATTCCCTCGCCTGGTTTATTGTATCATTGCCTGCAAGCGCATCGCCAATGAAAATTTTTACATCAGGCTTAACCACCCTCACTATCTTGCCCATTTCATCCATCAAGTTTTTTGAGGTCTGCATTCGACCAGCAGTATCCAAGAGAACTATGTCGATATGGTTCTTTTTCGCGTGATCATACGCATCGCGGCCTACTGACGACGGGTCAGCTCCATATCTCTGTTTGACTATCTTAAGGGATAGCCTATTTGCATGCTGTTCGAGCTGCTCGATAGCCCCTGCTCTATGGGTGTCACCCGCGGCCACCACTACGGAAAAGCCGGCCTTTCGTAGGAGGTTTGCTATCTTTGCAACAGTGGTTGTTTTGCCCGT
>DAINRW010000285.1:0-1947 GCA_036741615.1 Nitrososphaera sp. | reverse complement strand
GTACCGTGGATACCAAAGGACTCTGCAAGATACTCGCCGAACAAGTGGTGTATCTGGGCCTCAAATACAAAGCCAATAACGCCTATAGCTATAGAAGCAATGGCCAGTATCGCGTATGGAACCCACATTCTAGCTCCTGCCTCATGTACATGGTGACCTCTGTGCTCCATCTCTTCAATATGCCTGCTCTTCTTGCCAAAAAAGGCCATACCTATCATTCTGAATGTATAAAATGCCGTCATAACTGCCACCACTACTGCTATTATGAAAAGTGGTTGTGAGAATGCATAGCCAGATTCAAGCACTGATGCAAAGATCGCATCTTTGCTCCAAAAGCCCGATGTGAAGAGGGGTGCACCTGCAAGCGAAAGACTTGCCAGCAACATAAAGACGTATGTCTTTTTCATATTTGTTTTGAGTCCTCCCATGTCGCTCATGAATCTAGATCCTACACCATGCAAGAGTGCGCCGGCTCCCATAAAGAGGGAGGCTTTGAACATTGCATGACTCATGAGATGGAAAAATCCTGCGGTATAGCCATCGACGAAATTGAGTGAAAGTCCAGCGATGCCTAGTGCCATCATCATGTAGCCAATCTGTGAGCCTGTAGAATAGGCCAGGACTTTTTTTATCTCCGGATTTACCAATGCCTGTGTCGCAAGCAATAGCGCGGTGATCGCGCCCACCCATGCAACTACCTCAAAGAACTGCTCAACGCTGAAGGCTCCTACAGCTGCAAGTGCAAAGAACAGTGGCGCTATGCGAGCTACTAAGAATACGCCGGCTTTGACCATAGTTGCGGCATGAATGAGAGCAGAGACAGCGGTGGGACCTGTCATGGCTTCAAGGAGCCACTCATTGAGTGGGAATTGCGCTGACTTCCCGATCGCGCCCCCAAAGAGCAGGACGGCTGCAGGGACGAGCAAGTTTTGCTGCGACATTGCTATTGCCCATCCAGGATCTTCGACCAGCTCTTTGAATCCAAACGTTCCAGCGTATGCAAATATCAAAAACATCCCAGCAAGCATCATGGTATCACCTGCGCGCGTCATAAGGAAGGCCTTCATGCCTGCGTGTGTAGGCGATGCCCACATCGGGATGCCGCCTGCAATATGACCTTGGACGCCCACAAAGTCTTTCTTCCTGTCGTGGTACCAGAAGCCAATTAGGGCATATGATGCAAGCCCTACGCCTTCCCAGCCAAAAAATACCATAAGAAGATTGTCCGATAGCACTATCAGCTGCATAGATCCAATAAAGAATAGCATGAAGAACCAATAGCGCGTGAGATCCCTGTCCCCATGCATATAGCCTGTAGAATATACCATGATAAGGAACGAGATCCAAGCCACGAGGTTTGTCATGATTATGGCCAATGGATCTGCAAGCACACCTGCTTCAAGATTCAACGCAGATATCCAAGTTATTTGGCTATGCACTTCGGCTCCCTGCAGCGCAAGAGGTATTAGAGTGGCAGCAGAAATCGCACTAGCGAGAGCAAACCCTACTGCAGTATAGTCTCGCGCACGGTGGCCTGCTCGAGCAACTGCGGCAATTATTGCAGCACCTACAAATGGTAGCAACCATACTAGCCAAACGTTGATCGCATTACCTTCAAACCCTACTGCAGTCATCTACAATTCACAACCTCTCTCATTATTTTCTGCATCTAGTGTCCCCCAGATGTGGAAGGCTCCTCTCCACCTGAACTTTCTGGTGCAACAATTCCTGCTTCTCTCTCTGTGCTTGCTTCTTGCGACGGTGTAGGTAGTATGCCTTCTTGTCCTTGAAACATCGCGTTATTGTAATAATCCATGATCGGATTTAGAAACAAATCTGGATAGACGCCTATTATAAGTGTCATTGCGGCAAATACTGCCATTGTCGCAGTGATGTACCGATTTGAGTCCTTGACATGAGCAAGTTGTTCAGGTATCTTGCCAAAGA
>DAINRW010000284.1:0-1950 GCA_036741615.1 Nitrososphaera sp. | reverse complement strand
CTCGATCTATCTTGTTGTGTATATGAGTGGTGATCAATTTGTCATAATCGTGCCGCATTTCTGTTACTTGCTCGTCAGATTTTTCATCATGTATTGCTAACAGGACTGCAAAGAGCTCCCCATACAAATCCTGCCTGTCCTTCTCTTCTGCCAGAAGATTTCTAATACCAGCTCTTACAATCTCAGATCTACCAGAAAATCCAAGGGATTTCTGTAATTTGTCTATCTCGGTCAAGATATCGTTATTGAGCGATACACTGACTATTGTCAATGTCAATATTTTATTATTAAGTTGTTTATAAGGACTTCCATATTTTTTAATAACAAAGATATATATCTTTAATAATAACGAAGAAATACAGGATGAACCAAAGCAGAGCAGCTCTTGCTGCCATTGCCACATTAATTCCACTTGCGATGATTGCCACATTATATACAGGCAGACCGGCTCTGCAAGATAGACAAGAGCAGGAAAAGATTACAGTTGTTGCGTCATTTTACCCGCTTTATGAATTTGCTTCCAAGATTGTTGGTGACAGGGCAGAAGTATCGAGCCTTGTACCGGCTGGCGTAGAACCCCATGACTGGGAGCTTACAGCTGAGGATGTTTCAAGGGGACACGCAGCCGATGTGTTAATCATCAATGGTGCAGGTTTTGAAAGATGGGTAAATGACTTGGAAGCCAAATTTATTGTTAACACTAGTGAAGGTATAGAATTTAATTATGAAGAAGAAAACGAAGCGGGGACTGCGAATGAGCATGGGCACGAAGGTAACGGAGTTAATCCTCATGTCTGGCTAGATCCTATGCTTGCAAAGCATCAGGTAGACAAGATCCGCGATGCAATGACCAGATCAGATTCAGCTAACGCAGATTATTACAATCAAAACGCGGTCAGATTTACCACAGAGCTTGATTCACTTGATGCCTTTATCAGATCAGAGCTTGCAAGCTGTGACAAATTAGATTTTATAGCATTTCATGATGCATTTATCTACTTTTCAGAAAGGTATGGCCTAATGCAGCACAGCATCCAAGGGGTTTCACCAGAAGGAGAAATATTACCGCAAACAATTCAGCAGATAATTGAACTTGCGAATGGCTTAGACATAAATGTAATTTATTCAGAAGATTTGATTGACAGCCGGCTTGCAGATACAATTGCCAACGAGATTCCAGATGGTAAGGTGCTAGTGCTGAGCCCAATTGAAGGTGTTAGCGAAGAGGAACAAGCAGCAGGTATCGGATATATTGACAAGATGAAGCAAAATATTGTAAATCTGAAGGAGGGCCTAGAATGCAGATAGTCGAGGTCGACAGGCTCTCATATGCATATTCTGGCAACTTGGTTTTGAGTAACATCTCCTTTACAGTGGGGGAGGGAGATATACTTGGAATAATAGGTCCAAATGGCGCCGGTAAGACTACGCTTTTCAGCTGTATGTTAGGCCTGCGTGATGACTATACAGGTACAATAAAAATTCTTGGAGAGGACATCAAAAAGAAGAATTGCAAAGTCTTCAAAAATATTGGGTACATACCGCAAAAGAAAACAGTTGATCAGAACTTTCCTGCGACAGTTGAAGAAATTGTTTCACTTGGAATCAACGTCATGGGTAAAACATCTAAAGAGAAAATAGCTTTAGCACTTGAGACTGTAGGATTGCTTGCACAAAAGGATCGCAGAGTCGGCGAGCTATCAGGCGGCCAGCAACAACGCGTATTGATAGCAAAGGCGATGGTGAATGACCCTAAGCTCTTGATACTGGATGAACCAGCTACAGGCATAGATCTTGAAATGCAAAACAAATTTTATTCTCTTCTTAAAAAGCTGAATCAGGAGAACAAGATTACTATGATCTGGGCATCGCATGATCTTGATGCAGTTAACAGGCTTGCTACAAGCGTAGCATGTATCAACCGCTCAATGTTCTTCCACGGCAAGGCAT
>DAINRW010000283.1:0-1962 GCA_036741615.1 Nitrososphaera sp. | reverse complement strand
TGTCTTTTCCATACTTTTTCCAGCCCGGTGCTGCTGCACTCCATTCCATGCGTGCGCGATCTCTTATTATTTCATCCTGCGATTTACTCATTGAATAGTATCCCCCGAGTTATTTTGCATCTGTCGATACCAAGCATAGGGCACTCAAACTCACTCCATAGTTTGAACAATAGATGGCATGAGGCATCAGCATCAAGAACCGGTTGATCACTATCTTATAGTCTGTATTAATTGAGCCTTTATTCATTGTCGTGGCGTCCTTTATGGATATATTTCGAATATTTCAAAAGCTCGACTAAACGATCCATTCTCGCTGCCACTCCTCCCCTACCCGGAGCAGTCTCCGGTATTATTCCAGTTGCGGATTCGGTTGTATTATTATTCATAGCCTTGCTATGCAAGCCTCGGTAAATTAGATCTCTTCAACGAGACTGTTAAATATCAACGAATTCGTTCAAGATATAACCAAGAATTGGAACGTCTCGCAGAGCTTCTCTTCATTCTAGCTAGTATAGATAGGCTTACGTTGCTTTCTGAAATAGTAATTGAAAAACGCAGATTAAGCCAGCTTACTGCCAAGCTGTCAGCTACACCACAGGAAACTTCTAAGCACTTGACCCGTCTACGAGATGCAAAGCTCATACAGAAGGATTCTGATGGGTTATTTGGTCTGACTGCTTTTGGTAAAACCATTGTGAATCTTCTACCTTCAATTAGATTTCTTACCCAAAACAGAGAGTACTTCTTGTCACACGATATATCCTCTCTTCCCCTTGAATTCATAGAGCGTTTGGGAGAGCTGCAAGAAGGTCAATATGCAGATAAAGTAGGTTCTATTCTATCACATATACAGCAAGTAGTACAAGATGCAGATGAATACGTCTGGCTTATGGCAGACCATCCCTTAGGCGGTGGAGAATATGTCGCCAGAAGTGGAAAGCTTGAGAGGAGCAGTACTGTAACCTGGAGAGTAATTATTCCTGCTGCCAGCGGCATCGACTGGACAAAGATCAGAGCAGATGTTGGAATCCATAAAGGCAGGATCGAATATCATCTGATTGAAGATTCCAACAATATTAAAGCAGGCATAGCTCTTAATGAAAAAATAGCAGGATTCACTTTCCCAGACCTTATGGGAAGGCTTGACTTTGACAGTGGTTTCAGAAGCAGTAATCCACTATTTTGCAGATGGTGTCGAGACCTCTTTCTATTTCATTGGAACAAGCCGGGGAAAAAGGTGCAATTATAGAAAAAGCATTCTAGTCACAATTACTGCAAATAACCAATCAACAATGGAGGAATATGTATCCAAGAGCTTGTCTGTTTGTGATTAAGATATTGGCTAATAATACTACTACTACTCTTCTGTTACGTCTATGACATATCCTTATCGCAAAGTCTGACGCTGAAAAAGCCATGTAGCAACGGGTATAGAAACAATGATAATTCCTACACACCATGCAAACCCCAGCCAGCCGGAATCACCTACTGGTGAGCCAACAAGCCAGCCACGAATTGCCTCTATGACATGCGTAAGAGGCTGGTTTTCAGCAAATAACCGTAGCGCCTCCGGCATAGTATCAGTTGGCACAAATGCACTGCTGACAAACGTTAATGGAAAAATGATGATGAAACCTGTCCACTGTGCAGCCTCCATGCTTTTGACTAGAAGACCCATGATAGCGGATAACCAAGAGATGGCAAGTGAAAAGAGGATTGCAAGAGCCAGTACCAGCGACCACTCTACTGGGCCTGCGACTGGTTGAAAGCCCAGAAGAAAGCTGACACCAAGCACAATTAAACCTGAGATCATATTGCGGAATAGATCCGCACCAACATGACCGACTAGGAGAGCAGATCTTGCCATGGGCAGTGAGCGAAACCGATCAACAATCCCTCGTTGTAGATCAATCGCTAAATTCAGTGTTGTATAGTTTGCGCCAAAGGCCAGCATTTGCACCA
>DAINRW010000282.1:0-1967 GCA_036741615.1 Nitrososphaera sp. | reverse complement strand
ACGGTCGGCCCCTTGTTGTTTTGGAAGACGCGCAATCTAGAATTTATAGAACACTATGTTCATAAGCCGAGTAATAACAGGTTTTTCTCAGGTGGATTACGTTACGAATGTGGTTAGCAACTTAACATTTACGAGCGCTCTTTTTTTGAAAGACCATACGGTAAATGCGTAGAGACACATCAGAGACAGTATACACACAGCAGTAAGTATTCGCAGCTTCCTCTCAGCTTATGATATTATCAAAACGGCTCACATTATTTTCGTTTGAGGGCAGAATAGTTGATACTTCTTACAATGTTGCTGCTTTGAAGCTTTGGCAAACAACCTCCTTAATTTTGAATATGATTGAATTTATTTTAATCTACAAGAGAGTAGGCAGGGGCATCATCATAGCAAGTAGCTAAATCATGAAGACAAAGGGGAAGATAAAGAAAGAAAGCGATGTCCAATATCCATTGAACTGGCTCAACCTGATCTCTGTAATTTTTAGAGCTAATGTTCATCTGAATCGTATTTATAGCAAATAACGGAAAAAAATTGAAAAATCAGAGGTAACATTCAGTAAAGGACTGAGGGCAAAAATGCTCCCGCAGGTTCATTATAGAGACCGATGCTCATAAGAGTCATTGGCTGAACTACACGCAATCCATGCTCCAAACACCAGCGGAACAGCTCAGCATTTCGAGTAGGCAGCAGAAAACCAGGACCCAAAAACTCTTGCGCTGCCCCGATAAGTGCTTTTAACTCTTCATTGGTCTCGCCTATAGCATGACCTAAGAAACCAATTGCCGTAGCATAGCCGGTTATACGGCCGTTATGCTCGACTACTGTAGCCGTTCCACGCTTGATCGCATCGTGTACCTCGCCTCCGCGATTATGTCCATGTACTCTCATACAGATATGATTGCAGAGGCTCAAATCATCTGCAATTGCGGGACGAACGGTGTATCCGGGAATTTGTATAGAGATAGGCTTTCCCTGTATAGTGGACAGCGGCTCCCGAGCTGCAAACCCTAGCTTTGTGTAAAGAGAAAGTGAGCGGTTATGATAGGCTGTCTGAACCAGTCGAACTCCTGGAAAGCGGCGATTTGCAACCCTGTCCATCACATGCTGCATTAACTCTCGCCCAATTGCGCGATTTTGTACGTCGGGGTCGACTGTAATCGGACCTATACCGGCAATGATGGAACGTTCATCGACAAAGTTACTGCCAACTATTCTGCCATCAAGCTCAGCAACAACGCCGTAGATAGCAGGATGTGCCAATGACTCCGACAAAAGAGTGGCGACTACTTCTGAGGAAGGAAAGTCGGGCGGAAAGTTATGCTTCTCCGCAATGACCCTAAACGCTCTATAGCAGATATCGCCGCATTCCTTGGCATCCTCAGGAGTACCTACTCGTAACCTAATGCTCAATGAAGTTCCTTCTTTTGTTGCGGTCATTTAATTTTAATTATCGATTGCAGCACCGTGCACCAAAGGTTTAGAGATGGTAATACTAATTCAAAGGCTCCTTCTCTTCTGATGACCAACTAACAATGCTAGTTCAGAAATATTTTGCAAAATTCTAAAATACTTTTTTTCCTAAGTATGAGTAGCCCGTAGCGCAAGTGGTGGGGTTTACGAATGTTAGGTATCGACTTGATGTTCCGTTTATGCCCGTCCTTGCTGTCTACGGGTCATGGTCTTCTTTTCGTAAAAACTCCTGCTTCGATAAATAGAACCTGTGGTTTGATTTAGGCCGTAAAGGCGTAGGAATCGAGGTATATTATACCGAGAAGGTCTCTACTCATCCACCATTTTGAAAATCGCGGTTTGATAGGCCGTTATAAATATTCGAAAATGGATTCCTTCTGCATAATGCTTTTTAGACAATTATATTAGTATGGTCTGCGATAAGAATTATGTTGGATCGAGATGGTGTTGCATCATCGAAGGTGGTTAGAAAATAACAAGAGCACTTGACA
>DAINRW010000281.1:0-1978 GCA_036741615.1 Nitrososphaera sp. | reverse complement strand
ACTAGGGGTGATAAGTGTCTGCGACACGAGCGTCTATTCAGGTTATGTTCTATAAGAATTGTGCCATATCGTGTGACTTACATCTATCTTATTTTTATAACCTAAGAGCGATCTAATCATATGAGGTCTACTACTAGAAAGGCGTTTGATTTTGTTGAAATCTCGGAAGTGCCTCCAAAGCCTAGGAAGACAGGAGTCATAGAAATTAGGGGCCCGTACTACGCTCCTACTACCACAGGGTATGTGAAAGACCTTTTGGAGATGTGGGGAGACTATATTGACGGCTTCAAATTTGCTGGAGGGTCAATGCGCCTGCTCTCAGTTGATATGGTAAAATACATACTCAAGGTTTGTCATGACCATGATGTCTATGTCTCTACTGGAGGGTTTGTCGAGCGTATAATAGTCCAAGGTGCAGACGCAGTCGATAGATACCTAGAGGAATGCAAGTCGTTAGGATTTGACATTGTGGAAGTTTCAAGTGGGCTTGCCCCGATTCCATTGGAAGACAAGGTAGAGATAGTCAAGCAAGTCAAAAAGATGGGCATGATACCTAAGCCAGAAATTTCATTGATGATAGGGGCCGGCGCCGGCACTCATATAGTGGGGTATAAGCCAAAGCTGAGGAATATTGATGACTTAATGAAGGAAGCAAGAGCGCATCTTAAGGCTGGAGCACACATAATGATGCTTGAGTCTGAGGGCATAACTGAAGACCTCCCCCCTAGCAAATGGCGCACAGATGTGATAAAGAAGCTTGTCTCAGAATTTGGGTTTGAATCATGGATGTTTGAATCATCTGACCCTCCCGTTTTCAAATGGTATTTGAAGAACTTTGGTTCCAACGTTAACCTTTTCATTGACCATTCTCAGATAGTAGAATATACCGCCTGGCGAACAAAGCTATGGGGAGACCCAGAGATATGGAAAGGAAAGACATTATCTTATAAATCAAAAAAAGAATGACAATGTTTAATCAAAATCTATACCTATTCCTGTACAGATCCCGATCTAAACCAAGTTTTTGTCTAAGTTCTTTTGATCTATTTCTTACTGTGACTTCAGTTGTTCCTGCTGCTTTTGCAATCTCAGACTGCGTCTTGTGGTGTCCTTCATCAACATTTACAAGATAGAGAATAGAAGCGGCCATACTCACAGGGTCCTTGCCTACAAGAATATTCTTTTTCTGAGCCTGTCCCATGAGCTCAAGTGCTTTACGTTTTATCTTTTCATCAAAACCTAGTTTGTTTGCTACCTTCATTATGTATTTTGACGGGTCTATGATAGGTGCTTTGATATCAAGCTCCGTTACAATGCGCCTATAAGATCTGGCTGTATGTTTGAGTTTGACATTGCTAATTTCAGAGATTTCGTCTAGAGTCCTTGGCACTCCTGACTGTCTAGCAGCAACATAAATGGAGGCAGCTAGAACCGAATCTATGGTGTCTCCTCTGACAAGACCCCTTTCCTGAGCTTTTCTATATGTATATGCCGCCTTTTCAGTTACATGATTTGGCAGACCCAGCCTGTCTTTTAATCTAGAAAGGACTGACAAAGCTTTTTGCAAGCTCCTCTCTCTTGAAGAGTGAACTTGACTTCTATTATCCCACGTTCGAAGCCTACTCATTCTCATTCGAGTGCCCGTGTCAATTATGTTACCAGAGGCATCAGTTGCTTCCTTACCAATCACTGTAGAAAGTCCCATATCATGAAATGCAAGCGAAGTGGGAGTTCCTGTTCGTGCTCGATTCGCTCCTTCTTCAATATCAAATGAGCGCCATTCTTTTTCTTGAGAGAGCATATTATCAGAAATAACCTCACCAGTGTCTTTGCGGATTAGTTCGCCAGTCTCTGGGTCAGTAACCACTACCAAATCAGCCAAGACTGCTGAATTTGGTCTTAACTTTCTATTTGTCATACTACAATATCGTGACCGCTCTATTTAACCTCAGTAGCAATTTCCTACTTAGTAGGTTAG
>DAINRW010000280.1:0-1982 GCA_036741615.1 Nitrososphaera sp. | reverse complement strand
TTAGGAAATGCGAGCGAAGGTTTTAAGCAACTTTTGGTTCTTTCTTTGAAGACTTTCTGGCTTTCATTCTAACCATAGAGCATATGCTTGCTGCGAAAGATAATAACATACTCGTGTCATTTCTAAATATAGAGCGACTCGCTCAAGCAATATCAAGGGAGCGCTGCCGACCAACAGAAGAATTATAATGAAACTGCCGATCTATTTAGAATCGGTAACGGCATGATAGTGTAGCAATCGGATATAGTTGATTCTTTGAAGCTGCTAAATTAAACAAGAGCGATTAATTTTAACCGTTATGGAATATTAATCCATAGCGTTATCTGAATTTTAGGAGTGTGTATATTATTCTGAAAACAATAAAGCAATCACCATCTTGCTTAGACGTAATGGGGTTAAAGATAATAATTCTACCAACAATTGCTACGGTCCTTGTTCTTGCTGTCAGCGTAGGAATAGCAAACGCTCAGGAACTTCCCAGCATACCAGTAGCGATTAAGAACGGGACGTTTGAAAACGCGGTGGATGGATTTAGAGTACAGGTTCCTGATGGCTGGGTAGTGCAAGACATTGACAATTCACATCTTCCTAACTTTCGTACTGCAAATGAGGCAGGTTTTTTGATACTGGCAATAATTTGCCCGCAGCAAGAAGCAGTGCCTGTTACTGGAGGACTATATAACTGCGAACAATCTGAAAATTCCATAGAAATTGCACACGATCGATTGGGCCACAGACCGGAATTCGAGCTAGTTGAGAATCCAATCAGCATCACACCGGATGATTTCTTAACATTTATTGTAGCAGAAATGCAAGGACGTAATTACACTAATATCCATATTATAAATAGCACAAACCTCACAATCAATATCACTGGCGCAGAAGATCCAAACACAACGATAAGAACAGCACCAGCCAAACTTGTAGAAATGACATATCAGTCCAACTTGGGACTACAGAATTTAAGGAGTTATACAATTCTGGCAACTATTCCGGAGAACCCAGAACTTGGACTAAGACAGATCCTATCAGGTAATTCTGTCATCTATGAAGGTCCTGCAGTAACAACACCTTCAGGTAGTCCTCCATCAGCAGTACAGCAAATATTTCAGAGCCTTGAATTTATCAGAGAGTAATGAGCAGATAAGAAGGATCATTTAACAGGGAGAATGGCAATTACACATCGAAATCCAGGCAAGTTTATCGTCAAGCGAGCGCCTAATAAGATGAAACCTGGTGCTTTTTGTTTGCTTTATCTCATACATGTTACAAAATCGTAAACATCTCGCAGGGTGTTAAACCTGCTGGCAGTGTACCCTTTGTATTTTATGAGCTTGTTAAAGATCTCGTCTGCTGGTGTTGATGTTGTTGTTGTGAAGGTGGCGGGCGTTCATACAAAAATTCCATCTTCGGATAACTGAATCATCGCCATTGTCTGCAGATTTTTTGATCAAAGAGTCAAGGAGAGCCTTTGTTACTAGATCTTCTTTTGTCATACTTTTTGACTTTTTAAATTCTCTACCTAAAAATGATTTTGGTATAGTTGTCATAGTACTACTATTTAATAAATTCCAGTATTGACACTAACATCTTCTCTTCTACTGTATTGTTCCTGCCATAACGCTACATCAGCATTATTTAGCATCCGCAGATAGCTCATTACGGCATGATGTGTTAACAACCGTGGAGAAACTGAGAGAGAAACTGATGCTGATTGATTAATTCTGGGCCCCGAAAATCAAAAACGAGTATAAAACGCGCGGGAGTAATCTATCACGAATTATTCCCCGATTGCTTCTGTGACAACTATAAATTAGCTGTTGGTGCAGCTGTAGCAGCTGTCGCTTTTCTTCTTCTTCCTTCTATCATTTCACTCCAAAACTTCAAGCTCTTCATAACCAACGTCATTACCATATAACATAGTTGCTTCGAGCAATGGGTGTTTTTTCAGAAAACTATTCCTTTCTGCCTTAGTCTTTAAC
>DAINRW010000279.1:0-1989 GCA_036741615.1 Nitrososphaera sp. | reverse complement strand
CTAGTGGGCTTGGGTGTTTCATCCAACTCTAGATCCTTGGCTTGCTCGGTATCTAACGGCTGTTCGATCTCCTTTTTATAGCTCATGTAAAATGCTGTTCTTTTTATGCTAAAAACGTTCACAGCAATGGCAAAAAATTAGCTAAGCAGTATGCAGGATAATTGTAAAAAAGATATGGTGTGTTGATGTAGCGCATGAGTCAAAAGAAGAAGAATCTGCTTATTCATAACAACATCCAAGCCTTTTCTCTGGGTCTTGCACCGGAGCAGACGGAGTAGGCGCTGGTAACCCCAAGCCAGAAGAGAGCATCACAATACAAAAAATACGTAAGCGAACAATGCGCGAGCGTGAATCCAAGGTTGGAAAATATAATAGTCCAAAGGGCGAGCGGAAAAGAAAAGAGTCTCCTTAATAGGAGGATTAGGGAATCAAAGATCGGCAGACATAGCCGACCTCGAATCAAAAGTCCAAGAAGACTTGAATCCCTCTCCAGAATTATTCTGCTCAGCTGTAATATATGATGAAAATCATATTTATCTTGCCGTATGCGAAAAGGGCACGAAGTGGGGTAAGACCCATGAAATGCCGTAAGTAGTATTCGGCAACCCCTCGTAGGGTAGGCAGGAGGAACTGTTCCGCTCCGGCGGATGCAGGGATCCTGCTGAGCCTACAGGGATTTTCATGTTTTTGTCTCATGTTTTGCCATTGTGAAGTTTGCAAAGTATAGCCAACTCAACAAGAAGGAATTAGCAATTTTGGCAAAAGCAGACACAGAGATAGTAAGGTATCGGATGAAAAAAGAGGATATAGCCTGCTGATACTCCCAAACTCCAGCGATTATTAGAAATATAGTCTGTGTAACCCCACGCATTTCTCAATAGAACGGAGTTTTGAGCTCCACGAGAATAGGGTTTGCATGGAACAGTAATCGATCTGAAGATTATTCTACAGGCTTTATCATAGATTATGCATATACTCAGAAGTATGAGCAACCCTTCTATCACAATGAAAAAGAGAGAAAAGGTGCAAAGTAAGGGGCAGCAACAAGAAAAAACACACAAGCAAGACATTCATGGAATGAACACGAAGCTGAGTCAGAGAGGGAGCATAGCACCAAAAGGCCAAGCACTGGAGCGGGAATTGTATGTCCACAGCTGATCGCAATTATACTGATGTTGAACAATCAGGTATTGACTCCAAAGCCGAGCGCGTAGGGGATATTACAGGTGAGCCTCCAACAAATGAAGATATGGATCACGACAAGGCGTCCAAGCTGGCGAACCTGCTTGAAGGCCTTGAGTTTCCGGCTACAAAAGAGGAAATAAAGAATCATCTTAACACAAGATCGCCAAGTATGGGCAACAGAATCAATGACGTAGTTGAAGCAATCGAAAACAACCTTGATGACGACAGAGAATATGGCAGCACTTATGATGTAGAAATTGCAGCGGGTCTTGTAAAAAAAATATCTGAAAACGAAAAGCCGTATGCTAGGGATAGTGGGTTAAATAAAGCCAACCGCGAAAGAGTTCGAGAAAGTGAAAGACAGGATCCATACAATAGTAGCCGGGAAAGAATAGAAAGCGCAAGCTCCAGAGACGTCTCACCCAATACTCCAACAGGTGAAGACATATAATCTCATTTTGAAGTATTTTATATCTCCCGCTCTTCAAGCAGCTTTTTGCTTTTTCCGTCTCAAGTAACATTATATTCTTTATAGCTTCCTTGCACGGTCAGAATTACGAAACATGCTAGGTGATACGAACGTAGTTGATAGGTCAAAGCGCCAGTGCCACTCTGATATCATATCCAACATCGTTTAATACTGTCAGAAATAGTCTTTTACAGCAGTCAAAAAATTTGCTTTTGCAAATGATGCGGAAGTAATCGATAGGTGTTTGGGCTCTACCAACTAAGTAATCAGAGCGCTTGCAAGAGGTATGGAATGGAATCTTGCCACTTGCAAGATCCCTAGTCAGTTTTTAGATC
>DAINRW010000278.1:0-1993 GCA_036741615.1 Nitrososphaera sp. | reverse complement strand
TACGGAGCTATTTTGCCGAGTTCCCTCGCCTTACGGTATGCCCGACAGACCTTAGACTGCTAATCCAGGGCACCAGTGTCGGATCTCGGTACGGTCTTGAAAGAATCTTCCTGTCCCTGCTTTCATTGTCTCCTGGATTTAAGCGAATCCTCCTTGCGGAGGACCATTTATACCTCGTCCTAGTTCTCGCCATTACGGCACTCCCTACGACTCGAATACTTAGACAGAACGACGGTTCTGCTCGCCTTATCCGGAAGCGACAGGTCAGGTATTAACGATCTTTCAAGGCACTGGAATATTAACCAGTTTCCCATTCGGACAACTCTGTTGAGGTTGTTCTTAGGACCGGCTAACTCCCGGCTGACGACGCATTGCCGGGAAACCCTTGCCCTTGCGGTCGCCGAGATTCTCACCCGGCTATGCTGTTACTACCACCAGGATCTGCAATAGTTAGATCGGTCCACTGGACTTTACAGCCCAGCTTCTACCCAATCACTACGCCCACCTACCACGCACCGGCATTGCCGGTGGTCTAAAGTATCGGTGGTCTACTTGAGCCCCGTCCATTTTCAGGGCTTCCGAGCTCGGCAGGTGAGCTGTTACGCACTCTTTGAAGGATGGCTGCTTCTGAGCCTACCTCCCTGCTGTCTCTGCTCGAAAACGCCTTTTTGTTTGACACTTAGCAGACACTTGGGGACCTTAACTTTAGTCTGGGTTGTCCCCCTCTCGGTTATGAGGCTTACCCCACATAAACCCGCCTCCCAGCTTCTAAGAAGCCTGTACATTCGGAGTTCGAATGAACGGTGAGCCCTTTCGGGCCCTTACCGTCCGATCGGTGCTCTACAATACAAGCAATCTCTGCTGAGGCAAGACTGCGATCTACTTCGGTGGGAACTAGCGATCACCGGACTAGATTGGTTTTTGACCCCTAATCCCAGATCAGGGGACCGATTTGCACGTCAGGACCCTTGCAGACCTCCAGCGAGCTTTCGCTCACCTTCGTCTTATCCAGGACTAGATCGTCCGGTTTCTAGCCTTACTGCCATGACTAAGACCCTTTCAGATCCTTCGCCTCGCCAAAGCTGCGCGAATTCGGTTTCCCTTCGCCTCCCCTTTTTATTAGGTTAGGCTCGCCATAACAGCAATCTCCCTGGCCCGTGTTTCTAGACGGAACGTATAACTCTAGAAGGCTTAAGCCCCTTTCGGGACCTCTACCTATTCCTTTCGAGCCATACACGTCTGTAACCGGTTGGTTTCAGGCACTTTTTACCCCCCTTCCGGGGTACTTTTCAACTTTCCCTCACGGTACTAGTGTTCTATCGGTCTTGATGAATATTTAGCCTTGGATGCTACTTTCACCCATCATCACTGGCCACTGTCAAGGCCAGTTACTCTTGTTATAGCAGAATCCCATTTTCATTCACTTACGGGGGTATCACCCTCTTTGCCAGCACATTCCAGAGCACTTCAGTTCTGAAAACAGCATCCTATACGCTATAACACACCACATCTCTATTACGTTGCCGTAACAGATTCAGTTTGGGCTCATCCGTTTTCGCTCGCCGCTACTAGCGGAATCTCAATTGATTTCTCTTCCTCGTCCTACTCAGATGCTTCACTTCGGACAGTTCGTCCTCCCAAGCGTAAGCAAGGGAGTGTATAGAGAGATCTCATTCGGAAATCTTGGGATCTATGGTCGCATGCACCTACCCCAAGCTTATCGCAGCTTGCCACGTCCTTCCTCACTTATCAAGCCGAGTCATCCTCCAACCGGCGTCTTCGCACCAGTTTGCCGCTTTCTTAAATTTAGATAGTCAGTCATGAAAAATTACGCGAACATATGTAAAGCAATTTTTTTTATACCACACATACACATAAACTTCTGTCGTTATTGTTGTTGCTAGAAGAAGATCTTCTTGCAATCAACAATCTGTGGCGTGTTGTTGTTGTTGATCCTATACATGACGCTCATTGTAAACTTATTACGCTTACT
>DAINRW010000277.1:0-2003 GCA_036741615.1 Nitrososphaera sp. | reverse complement strand
TACTGTATTATTGCAGGAATGTCATGAGTATAGACCATCAATTTGTTGCCCTGCTTTAGGCTTGCCCTAAGCCTCAGGAAGAAGGCCAACAGCAAGTGAACGACGCCCACGGCCACTGATACCTCTAGTATCTTGAGTACCTGATCAAATGTCAGCTCTGATACGCTCAACAAACCCATCAGGTTGCCCAATACGGGTATCTCTTTCAAGGGGGCTAGAATCGATATCTCTTCAAAATGGAACCCAAACGCCTCTCCGGTTCCAAGGCCGCCTATAGCGGCGGCAAGACCGCTAGCCATTATGAGCGTCCCCCAGACTCTTAACCTACCATTCCCTCTATATCTAAAAAGAGCGCCAAGACCAAATAGTAAAAGACCGTGACCGAGATCCGCAAACATTAAGCCATAAAATGTGGGCCATACAAAAGCTATAATTGGTGTTGGGTCAACCTCCCCATACCTTGGAAGCCCTTGCGTTTCTGTGATAACTTGGAAATTACGAGTATATTTCTTGTTAGTGATCAGCGTTGGTAGCGGCTCTTGCCTGCCCCCCTCGCCTTGGTGACTATCTACCGTAAGATTAACATCTTCAATTACCGAAACATAGTTAGACGTAAGCTTTTTGAATTTCCCCTCCATCTCATGTGGGATATAACCTTCTATAACTGCAAAGTTCTTGGTACCTCCAGGTTTCCTTGTTATTTCCAAGACATCCTTCGCAACTCTTGCAGCTTCCTGCAGTGACAGTAGCTTTGTCAGGTTTGACTGTTTAATCTTTCCAAGCTCCTTTTCTATCTGCTCACTTCTAGTTTCTAGCTCTTTCACCTTAGCCTTTGCAAGAGAAGATGCCTCACTTGGGTTCTGTGGCATAGTTGCGGGAATTTGAAGAGGGTTAACGCCAAAGCTCCGAAGGACCTTAAGCACACGCTCAGAATCTTCCGAAGAGCCAATAATTGTAAGAGACGTCTTGTTCTCGTTTAGCTTAGTAGAATAAATGGCCAAATCTTCAAGGCTCTTCCTGATCTCGGACTCATCCTTTGAATCAACAACAAACAAGCCTGCAAAGAAGTTACGCAACTTGCCAAATGCGTCGAGGTTAAGATTTAATGTCGAAGCCATTCCAACTACAGCCTCAAGATTCCGGTATTCTTCAAGCTGCCTCTCTATTTTGTTGCGCTCTTCAATCACCTTCTTTGGGCCTTCAAGTAATTGTTTGCTTTGATCCTCCACGTCGGCGATAAAGCCCTGTATATCTTCTGCTGCATAATCGTGCTTGCCTTTTGGGGCTCCCTTGAACATTGTTGCCATCACACCTGTCTCCTGCGGTATGCCAAGCACTTTGACTACCTCGTCAATGTCTTGGTATAACCTCTGAGCTTTGGTCAGCAGGTCATCATAATATGGATTAATATATTCAGAATTATTGTGGAGGGGGTGGAACCATTCAAGTGCAGCCAGCCTGCTTATGGCCTCCTGTGTCTCTATCCGCGGTAGGATAATCGTAGCCTTCATCAGCTTGGCTAGTCCCATAATTGTGGTTATGTGATTTCAATCTCTTTAAAATTGTTTCCTCTGCGAGGCTTTGACGTTGCTAATTAATCATAAATAAATTAAAAACAAAAAAAGGGGTTTTGTCGTTACGGACCATAAGCGCAAGTGCTCTTTATCATTGGCCCAAGATGATGAACATCATGACTATACCGTAGATGGCAATTGACTCGACCATACCGACGATAATGAAGACACTTGACTGCATCTTAGGATTTTCACTGATTGCTGCCAAACCTGCTGCGCCTACGAATCCAAGACCAAATCCTGCGCCAAGCGCAGCCAGCCCAAAGGCGATCCCTGCTGCGATAAACTTGAAGGCGTTTGATTCAGCTGCAGCGCCGCCTCCTCCCTCTTCCTGTGCGAACGCTGGACTCGTCATCATGAAGGCTGCAAATCCAATTGCTGCGATAACTGGTAAAAGGGCTATTCCCTTCTTTAGTTGCATATCTATCA
>DAINRW010000276.1:0-2004 GCA_036741615.1 Nitrososphaera sp. | reverse complement strand
AAAAATTGTTGTTTGTAGCTGTTGAAAACCGCCATTCAAAGTATTGCTGCTTATGTTATTATTGGCATAACAATGACATTGCTGCTCAAATTGTCCTGCAACTATCCAAAAATACCCTCGAATTAATACCGTAGGTAACCAGAATGATAAAAGTGGACAGGGTGGATGGATTTGAACCCACGATCTCAGCAATGCTATATCTATCTAGACATTTTTCATATTCAAAACTAGCTGTCACCAACTGTCGTTTGCTACACTGATGTTGGTCCACCATCAAGAGGAGTCATATTATTAGTATCAATAGCACGTGATGTCGTAGGTATCGCTCCAATCTGCTGCATAAAGCTCATCGTGTCTGAAGTTATCCACCCTTCTGTAATCCTCCCATCAATGATAGTTAGAAAAGCCATTTCATCTAAGGACAATTTCCTACCACTTGGCGGTAGACCCTGAAACTCACCTTTGTGGGTTCCAGTAACATTGAGACGGACTGCTACTTTACCTCCTTCAGCAACCATGTCTTTTATATTATGATGGAGGTCTGGAAATGCTCTGGTGATTGTGGCGAGAAGTTGCTTGTGTCCATTCCAATCCATAGGAGGCATTCCAGAAGGGTGAAAGGAGTATTGAGTGCTTGATACTAATAACTGCTCCATTCTCTCTGTATCATGTTGACCGAGAAGTTCAAAGAACTGACTAACTATCCGCTTGTTTATTTCTTCTTGCTTAGATGATGATGATGATGGCATTATATGTGTGTGAGGGCTACTTGCAACTTAATTCTTCTTAATGTCTTAAAAATTCAAATGAAGATGGTTATTGTTGATGAGGATTTCGGTTCGCCAAACACAATACAACCTTAGTATTTCATTCATCATCATTTCTTTCAACCTGATTATCCAAGGCATTGGTATTGTCTGAGAATTATCTAAATTGAATTCAATACAATAATGTAGTTGTACAACAGGAAAAAGTGGACCGGGTGGTGGGATTTGAACTCACGACCTCAGCAATACCATATGTTGTGAGAAAAGAACTTGCTCAATTCCTACTTGGTTCACCATTAGCCCATTTGGCGCTTTCTGATGCGATTATTATAACAGAAGAGGAGGGTGGATATTTTAGCAGCAGGTGAACTTACTATGAAACTCCCTGTTGCCTAGCTCTGTGAATTTTCCCTTACTAGCTCAGAAAATTAATGAATTAAAAGTATATCAGCATCATGCGTGCAAGGACCTTGAATTGGAACAATCTAGAAGTAGCAATACTAACGGCAGCACCAGTAGCGGTGTAAATGCTCAAGTACTTGGTACAGTTATCGAAACCATCAAAAATAAGCCAGAAATGGCTAAAGTTACTTTTCAGGTGCAAACACAATGGCAGAACGGTGACGGATTTAAAATTACATCGACTGGTAAGAATTTTCAGATAGGAGGTCATACGGTCGAGAGACATGAAGCCTACACACTGGCGAGTGATTATCCAGACGAAATGGGAGGTATGAGCAAAGGTCCCACCGTTTGTGAAATGTGTATGGCAAGCATTGGTTCATGCGTCTCTCAGACAATTGTAGCTTATGCAACCATGATAGGTGTTCAACTAGATAGCATAAGTATTAAAACAGAAGGTGATGTCGATATCAGAGGATTCACTGGCGTATCAGAAGACGTAAGACCAGGTGCTCAAGAATTTCGGATGGATATTCATCTGGAGAGCAAGACTGCCTCTAAGGAGCAGCTAGAAAAGTTGTATGAATTGGGCAACAGATTTTCACCTGCGATAGATACAATGACACATGGAACGACAATTAAGACGACATACAAGAGATAAAATCGGCAATTCCAAACAATAAGAGATTTTTATTTCTAAATCATAACAATTCCGATAACCAACTACTCAAAAACATGCTCAAAGTAATACCGTACTTATACAACAGGAAGAAATGGGCCGGGTGGGATGATTTGAACCCACCAGCTCAATCAACACTCTACAGCAGTCTAAAAA
>DAINRW010000275.1:0-2005 GCA_036741615.1 Nitrososphaera sp. | reverse complement strand
TATTGGCATTACTTCTCAAATCTGATAAAATTCTAGATTATATAAACTGTTTGCACATGAAATGATGGAGCCTCGATCACAAAGGATCTTTCTCGAACTGCACTTTTAGCTTGTGGTTCAAGAGTCTTGCCTTTGCAAGTTTCATCCCTGCAGTCGCAACGGGCAAAGGAACGACATTGGCTATCTGTCCTGTTGCAGTTTTAACAGTTATGGTGAGTTGGTCGCCGTATCGCTCTATGCTAAAGTCATCTTTCTCGGTAAAGGGCACCTGCACAGTCATATTGATCGCAGTTCCCTCATTCACAAACATGTATGGTTCGCCGTGATAGAATATCTTGGATGGGTCGTCACCACCAAAGAGCATTTCGCCGTGTCTGCTCAGCATATCTATGCCACGAAGCTCCGTATTATAGAGCTGCGCCTCTCTTACAGGTAAAGGATAGAAATTTGCCTTTGCTTCCTCCACCTTTGACCTCTGGAAGTTTGCCCACTTATCATAGTATTCATCTGAAGAGTTGGCCATTATTTTGTTTATTATTGCCATATCGACATTAACACCGTAGAGGCTTGTAGACATGAGTACCCGCTTGGCATTTTCGATGCTGAATGTGTCCGGGTTTGCAACCAATCTAACAGAGGTCCCATTGTTGTCATTTATGATGTTAGAAAGTCTATCGAGTCTGTCGAGCAGATCCATTTCACTTTGTATAACATCCTTGGTGGGTGTAGGGAACTTGGTAAATGGTTGGAAAACCTTGGCAAACCCACTAAAGAGGCCTGTAAGTCCGGTCAGCTTTCGGCCTATGCTACCTACAAGCTTCGGAAAATATAGATATCTTAGCGCTTCACCGGAAGCAGGCATGTCAAGCACTATTGCATCAAATGTTTTTGCACGGTCGACTTCTTCTATCTTCAATAGTGAAAATAATTGAGTCATACCAGGCAGCATGGCCATCTCATAGGCAAGCGTCTCATCTATGCCTTTAGATGAAAATAGGGCTGCAGTATATGAGAGTATGGTATTGTACTGTCGACTCATTTCAACGACAGGATCTATTTGTAATGCGGTTAAGTTCGGTATTACCTGCTTTGGATCCTGGCCAACATCGGGCATCATAAAAGCATCACTGAGCGTATGTGCTGGATCTGCTGAAATCACAAGCGTATTATAGTTGTGCTCAGCCATCTTGATTGCAGTTGCACAGGAAGTTACTGTCTTGCCAGTGCCGCCCTTGCCCGTATAGATAATTAATCTCACAAAATAAAAAGTGAATATAAACCAATAAAAAACTTTAGATATAGTAGGCGTGTAAGGCTAAAGATAGTTTTTGCATATTGCGAGGATAGATCAAAGTTTACGAAAGTTCGTGTGATGAAAGGTTGTTGTATCAATAATGCGTGTAGTATCCACCACCACCACCACCACATCTGTCCTCCACCCACAAAACTTCAAGGGTCAGGTCAAGTCAATAACGGCAGCTGCTGCTGTCATGACATAATTACCAGAGTCAACCAAAATTCACTCTCATAAACGGCGAATGGCTTTGAAGAACCCTTTTGACCAAGCCTCATGCCATAGTAGCCGCTTTAACATTATTGAGAACTCGCTGATCAACCATGCTAGCAAAAATGATGAGATACTTTTATCTTTTGTTTATCACAGTCAAAGATCTTTACGCCTAAATCGTCCATGAATTTTGAATGAAGTAAAGGCTTAACCAAGCCGTACAACTGTTCTAATGTTATTTTTTCCTTCTAGGACTTTCATGAGAATTAGTTAAACACTCAAAAAACAATAAATCATTTGAAGCAGCGGACTTTTAATGAAATACTATAAATAGAATAAGTGGAAGCTGTATTAAAATGCCCTATATTGCAGTCGACGAGAATGTATCTATTTACGTTGAAGATATAGGCAGTGAAACTGGCGTAAAAGATGTTCTCAAACCAGTCTTATTTATTCACGGATGGCCCTTGAGTCACGAGATGTTTGAATATCAATACA
>DAINRW010000274.1:0-2009 GCA_036741615.1 Nitrososphaera sp. | reverse complement strand
ACTCCCACTTGAGTGTGAAGTAAAAGAAGCGTTCCTTCCATGTTTCAACTAGCACGGGCTTGCCCAACCTATTGATAAGTTCAGTCACAAAGTCTTTGTTCTCATTGTAAAAGTCTTCTGTGAACCTTATTGCCATCTCTACATCGTTGATTGTTAGGCCAAGATCATCGAGCACACTTATTGACAAGTCAAACCGCTTGAGAAGCTCTTCCTTTGCCTGATTCAAGTCTCTGCAAAGTGCATGACAATCAGGCATGGTGAATGCCCGCAATCTGCGCAAACCTACTAACTCGCCGCTTTTTTCGCGCCTAAATGAGTATCTTGTCAATTCATATAATTTTACGGGAAGATGCTTGTATGAAATATTGAAATCCTTGGCCATAAGAAACTGGCCAAAGCATGCAGCAAAGCGCAAAAACAGCTGTTTGTTGTCTGAAGTAATATTATATTGCCTTGCAGGGAATCTATTGAAGTAACTCTGGAGCGAAGGGTGCTTAGTATCATACATTATCGGTGTTTCGACTTCAATTCCACCGTACTCCATCACTCGCCTTGTGATATATTGCTCGATAAGCGACTTCATCAGTCTGCCTTTTGGATAGTAGCGAATATTACCAGCATCAGACGCAGGTTCGTAGTCGGCTATCGCCAATTTCTTCATTAGTCGGACGTGTGCAGGTTGATCGTTGACTGCCCTGTTCTTTGCTAATTCATAGTCCACTAGCATCTGAAGATTCTTGTCCTGCTTTTTGAAGGTGTATTTGCTGACGGGAGTAATTTGCCCACCGGGCTGCGCGATGTACCAGAATGACTGCAATTTTTCTTCATGCTTGAGTGCAGATGACTCCTTTTCTCCATGTGATTGGTCAGGTGGTACATGTTCTTGATTCTTTGAAATTTTTTTAGAGTTCTCAGCCAGCGGATGACCCTTTACCTTAATGTTAAACGACTTTGTCCATCCAAAAGGAGCACGGTAGACCTGATTTATGGTTCCCTTGGCAAAACTTTCAAGAGATTTAATAATATTGATTGCAACAGTTGGCGGTGCGAGGTCAGAGCTCAGATGAGCGTAAGGGTAGATTAGTAGCCGGGTGCTCTTGACCATATCAAGGTATTTCTTTATGTCATCTACTGCCATCTTGGCAATGCTTTCGTCATCTCTATTTTCAACTGCTACAAAAGCTACTACCAGATCTTCGAGCCGAATCTTAGATTTGGATATGATATCTTCGGCATCCCTAATCTCCTTTTGAATCGGCTCGTATTCAATAAAATCAGAATGGAGCTGCAGCAGTCGCATATCTTAATCCTAATCCTATTTCCACATCTAATTTAAGCCCATCTGGCCCTTTCATTTTCCCTGTCTTCCTTGGTAAGTTTTTTCCACTCTTTATAATGATCCTTGCAGAGATAGACTCTCTTGCTACCTCCCAATCCTAGATCGGGGGCCATGCCTGCCTTAATCCCACTCATTGAGCGCTCGGCCTGGTTCCCGCAGCTATCGACACTGCAGTTGATACCCTTGTCTACTCGGCCCATATAATTGCATGAGATTATTCCCTAGATATAAAAAGCTGACTAGAGTAGATTAATACCTCAGACAGCATATAATTACGATACGTGTCATACAACGACCCACTATGTACTAAATGTCTTCATCCTCAGAAGTTTCACACGCAGATAGTGGCAAGTTTACCGCAAGAGGGGAGACAAATAAAGCGCTGCACCGTGGCCATTTGCTCTTGTACGGTTAGCATTCAAACAAACGATTGACAAGTAAAGAAGCCCAAAAGACTTGCTGGTAAAATTTATAACAAGCGTCAAGTGGATTACTCGCACTCAGGCATGTCCGAAGAAGACAATAACTTTGACGACGATTTTGATGATGAAGAATTTGACGAAGAGAGTGAAGATGAGTTTGGCGATGAAGAAGCGGGCGCTAAGTTGTATCCGATAGTGTAACAAAAAAATAGAGCAAGTGTCTTGCCAAATTTTTTATAAACTTGCTT
>DAINRW010000273.1:0-2021 GCA_036741615.1 Nitrososphaera sp. | reverse complement strand
TCTTCTTTATCATTTCAGACAAAATTTTTGCAGCTTCCTGATCCTTTTCAGTACTGTATCCAAAATCTGCACGGATTCCCTGATAGTATGGGAACCAGTCTGCGAATTTCATTATTATGCAGGAGACCATGCGTAGGAGTTACTTTTAATATTATCTTTGAAAAACCGCTGTTCACAAACACTAGTATAAAAATAGAATATATAACCTAAAAAATTCTTTTACTAACAGTAAGAATAATAATAATTAATAATACCACCACACAGAGGACAAAATCAGAGCAGAGCGCAATGGAGCCAAAAATCCAGTCAACCTCTTGGAACCCTGAAATCATAGAAAAAGCAATCCTCAAGAAATGGGAGGAGAATGACATTTATCATTTCGCAGTAGATGATGGGAGCAAGCCTGCGTTTGTCCTAGATACTCCCCCGCCATATCCTTCAGGGCGCCCTTGGCATATCGGTGCCGCTGCACACTATGCTCAGATTGATATGATAGCAAGAGTTGCCAGAATGAATGGCAAAAATGTGTTATTTCCAATTGGCATCGACAGAAATGGTCTGCCTGTTGAGATCTATACTGAAAAAAAGTACAAAGTGCGCATGCGCCAAATGGATAGGCAAAAGTTTCTCGATCTTTGCAAAGTTGCCCTTGACGACTTGGAGGCAGAAATGATTCAGATAATGAAAAGGATGGGGCTGTCAGGAAATTTCAAGGAATATTATCGAACAGACTCTGATGAATATCGTGCCCTTACTCAGGCAACATTCATCGAACTATGGAAACGTGGACTTGTATACCTTGCTAACAGACCCAACAACTATTGCCCCGATTGTGGGACAACGATAGCTGACGCCGAGATTGTTTACAATGAGATCCCTACTAAACTTGTCTACATGAAGTTCAAGGTAAGGGGGAAGGAGAAGGATGAGGGGGAAAAGAAGAATAATAAGAATAACGATGGCGCAGCTATTATTGTTGCCTCAACAAGACCAGAACTGCTTTTTGCATGTCAAGCAGTAATAGTCAACCCAGAAGATGATCGCTACAAGCACCTGCTGGGCTCGCGTGCGATTTTGCCATTGTTTGATCGAGAAGTTTCAATAGTGCCACACCATTCCGCCAAGCCAGAATTTGGTTCTGGTGCTGTGATGGTGTGCAGCTATGGAGACCAAAATGATGTTCAGCTCTTTCGTGAGTTAGGTCTTAAGGAAATAGTTGCATTAAATGAGAATGGATTTACGACAGAAGTGGCAGGGCAAAAGTATGCTGGCCTTCGAGTAAATCAAGCAAGAACCAAGATTATAGAAGACTTGAAGAATGCCGGCTTGATGGAAAAGGAAGAAAGCATCACTCATAGGACTCCCCTTTGTGAGCGAAGTAAGACTCCGATAGAGATTATCCCCCTGCATGACTATTACGTTAAGCAGATTGAATTTGTACCACAGTTAAAGGAGCTTGCTTTTAAGTTGAAATTCCATCCTGACATGCACCGCCAGATTCTGCTCAAATGGCTCGACTCAATTAACATCGACTGGCCAGTGTCAAGACGTAGATTCTATGGAACTGAAATCCCGATTTGGTATTGCAATGCCTGCAAGGCTCCAAACCTGCCCCCCTCTGATGGAAAATACTACCGGCCTTGGAAGGACAAACCACCGTTTGAAAAATGTGAAAAGTGTGGTAGTTGCGACTCAGGATTCACGGGTGAAGATAGAACATTTGACACATGGATGGATTCCAGCATAAGCCCGCTTTATGTAACCAAGTTTGGTAAGGGCAACAACAATAACAACAAGATATTTGATTATACCTATCCGACTGCGATTCGCCCCCAAGCAAAGGACATCATCCGCACTTGGCTTCACTATACGATGCTGCGATGTGTGCAGCTAACAGACAAGATGCCTTGGCGCGAAGCATGGATAATGGGTTACGGCGTTGATGAAAAAGGGGAAAAGATGAGCAAAAGTAAAGGAAATGTTATTGATCCTTTCCCTGTGATACAAAAGTACGGAGCTGA
>DAINRW010000272.1:0-2026 GCA_036741615.1 Nitrososphaera sp. | reverse complement strand
TGCCTGTAGCGTTAGATTGTTGGGAATCGTCTTGTTGAGCAAATACTGAAGATGGGAGCAAACCCGCAGTTATGATAAAGACAAGCGCTGTAACTCCAAGCGTGTAATAATGTTTCCCCACGTCTATTATCAATCAAAATAGAATATAAAGGGGGTTTAAGGATTTTTCGAAAACAGACTAACCATATCATGACTATCGCCAGACAGTAATCTCTATGCTTCTGTATAGTATGCTTATGGTATTAGTAAAAATGGGGTAGTAGCACCAACAACTTGGTCGTTTCTTCTGCATGGATGATAATTATCTATATCTTTGTTTAATTGACGTTAGAATATATCCTTTGAACTTATTGACTATTAAGGTGGCTTAGTATAAGGTTTATAGAAGTGTGTCAGTCGCATCTCTTTTACAACAATGGATGTCGATGAGCGACTGGCATTCATAATGCGTGAGCCTACAGAGGAGGTTGTCACTGCCGACGAGCTTCGTACTCTGATAGAAACAAAGACTCACCCAAAGCACTATATCGGCTTGGAAATATCAGGTGTGTTACACATTGGTAGCCTTGTCATGACCGGATTCAAGATAAACGACTTTATGAAGGCTGGCATTACAACTACGGTCTTTTTAGCTGACTGGCACACATACATCAACGACAAAATGGGGGGGGATTGGGATAAGATAAAGAAAGTCTCGCAATACTACGCCGATGCTTTCAAATTCTTCTGCCCTGGCGTCAATATTGTGCTTGGAAGTGATCTCTATAAGGGGACTAAAGATTATTGGGAGAACTTTGTGCACTTCTCAAAGCATATGACACTTGCAAGGACAATGAGATCTCTTACTATAATGGGTAGGAGTGAAGCTGAAAAAAACCTTGACTTATCGCAGTTGCTATATCCTCCAATGCAGTCAGTTGACATAAAAGCGCTTGACCTTGATATTGTGCATGCTGGTATGGACCAGCGAAAGATCCATATGCTTGTCAGAGAGATCTTTCCCAAGCTCGGCTGGAAAGTTCCAGTACTTGTGCATCATCATTTGCTGCCGGGTATGTCTGAACCTCTGCGAGTCGACGTCGATGAAGGTAGTGGTGGAGGTGAAGACGTTAGAATATCGAGCAAGATGAGCAAGAGCAAGCCTGCAAGTGGGATCCTTATCCATGACGACGAAAAGACGATCCGCAACAAAATAAGCAAGGCGTTCTGCCCTATAGAAGTTACAGAAGGTAATCCAGTTCTTGAGTTAGTACGCTATGTTGTGTTCCATGAATTTGACGAGTTTGTAATTGAGCGGCCTACTAAATATGGTGGAAGCATTACATATACCAACTACAAGGATATAGAGCATGATTTTGTCACAAAAAAGATCCACCCTATGGATTTGAAGAGCTCAACTGCAACTTATATTAACAGGATAATTGAACCTATTCGGAAGCACTTTAAGGGAAGAGAGCCTCAGCTAAGTTAATTCAATATAAAGTAACGTGCTAGTCTACTAGTATTCCCTTGGTTATCTTCCAGAATTGGTTGCAATCTGCTTTATCAGTCCTTTATCTAGAGTTCTTCTTCTATCACATGGATGACTATTATCTATGTCAAATTCTAGCATCTTGATTTGAGTTGCATAACGCAAAGGCAGGCATAACAACATTCTACAAAACTGATCGACGTATCAGCTGTTATCTCTGTGGATTATGGTCAAATAATATACGAATATATTTATTGAGTGTATAATGACTTTAGTCTCCAATGAGCGGAGAAACAATTGCAAACTTTGACTCTTACGTCATGGTTGCCGTAGGACTGTTCATTGCCGGCCTATTTGCAGTGATGGTTTATGAAAGATCAAGCGCAAAAGCAAAACGTGAGCAACAACAGCAGCACACCGGGACAGCTGCAGACACTGAAAAGTGATAACAATGATCATGCCCACCATACTAAAGAAGAAGAAGTTATAATAAACAAATTCCGAAAAGAAGGGTTTTCTTCTCTAACTACTATACAGCGCAAGGTATTGCCGATA
>DAINRW010000271.1:0-2026 GCA_036741615.1 Nitrososphaera sp. | reverse complement strand
AAAAAAAGACCTGATGATCCGATAGGTTTGCAGAACCTCCAATCGCAGGGTGACATTTATTCATACCACTGAGAGATCCCCTATCTCTAGAGGTGTATATCGAAGCGAATATCCGAAGTGGACTTCGAGCTTTTTCGATTCAAATAATAGCGCCTGATAGTTTCTTTGCTGATTTCATCCTGCATTATGGTTTCTCCACGCCTTCCAGGTGTTTTTCCCTCCTGATAATTCACCCTCCTTCTTTCATCTTGCAGTTCATTATCACGCATTTTTTTCAGGCTTGTTGCGTACACCACACGAAAAATATGCTCCTGCGTAATAGTGACATCATCTTTACTCATTTCTGCGAAACCTTAACTCTGAAAAAGTCAGTACCTGCGGATAGCCCTATTGTGCGAAGGCGAACAATAACCACAGTAATCGGTGTTCGGTCTGCCATGACAGATACATTCACATCTGCCATATGTCTGATTTTTACTAAATTTTCTCAATATCTTCTATACGCACCAGAGGTATTTAACTAAATCTTATATCCTCCATTGCAATTTATAGCATAGAGATAGTAAGGCATTACACGGCGATTTCGTGATACAGCAAACAGGAATGTTCTAGAAAAAACGATTCCATCGCAAAAACATTCTCTGACGCACAGGAATCTCAGTTTATACGATATGCAAGCGCAAAGAGGACATTCAGGCAGACTGTTTGGCGTAGTAGATAAAGACGTCTTGGCCTTGGCACTTAACATTTGGCTTCAATAACAATTCTAAGTTACGCACACATTCCTCACAGTTGGCGTTTTTGATAGTGCAAGGTAATTTTACGGGTCAGGATATTGGCAATTGAAGTAGATAGGAAATAGATTGTTCTCTATTTGTGAGCCTCATTGAATTGACGCAGAAGATCTTCCTTGGTTGCCTGTACTAAACTTTGAAGCTCATTATTATCATCGCTATCGTTCGTTAGTTGGTCTATCCTAGTTCGAGATAAGCCTAATGATTCAAGTTCTCCCCTGAGATATGATCGCTCATGACCTTCCGTGGGCAAGTGAAATTCAGCCATGATAGTATATAGATACAACCACTATATACATGAAATAAGAGATTGTTTAGAATAGCGACTCTGCGTATGGAATATGAAGTCAAGACATATCAGATGTCTCATAGGTAAATGCCATAAAGATCCTGCTTTTTTAGATGAATCTTCAGTCGACATTTATATAGTATGGATGTACACTATGACTAGTCTTCCATCCCCGAGAATCATTCATCATAATATATGCCTGTTTCAATGATATGTTCTGTATGTAATAATGGTCGCCCGATTGTAGACCTGGAATCTGGCGAGCTTGTGTGTAGCGATTGCGGTCTAGTATTCTCAGAAAAGGCTACAGATAATCGCCCAGAATGGCGAAGCTTTGGATTTGAAAATAATGACAGGACAAGAACTGGTTCTCCTGTATCCTTGGCGCAACACGATATGGGACTCAACACAGTTATAGGAAACAACAAAAAAGATTCCCGTGGTCAAAACATAGATGCGTCCATGCATTCAACAATGAAAAGGTTGAGGACATATGATTTTAGAAGTCAGGCGCACACGTCAACTGACAGGAATCTTATGCGGGCTTTTGGCGAACTTGGCAGGCAAAGAGATAAGCTTGGTCTGTCAGACGCCATGATCGACAAGACAGCCTACATCTACCGTAAAGCCCTTGGAAAAGGTTTGGTAAAGGGAAGGTCAACCTCTGCAATACTGGCTGCAGCTATATACATTGCCTGCAGAGAAATGGGCGCAGCAAGATCGCTCAATGACATAAGCGAGATCACCGATGTCAGGCGCAAAGTTATTTCTCGCAGCTATATGATCCTGATCCAGCAGCTTGAAATTATAATGCCATTGATAGATCCAATAAAGTGTATTGCAAAGATCGCAAACAAGGCTAACCTCAGCGAAAAATCAAAAAGAAATGCGATAGAGGTTATGAAGGAGCTTGTAAATACGCAACTACCCGCAGGGAAGCGTC
>DAINRW010000270.1:0-2028 GCA_036741615.1 Nitrososphaera sp. | reverse complement strand
TCGACCTTGTTGTTGATCCGGTCTGCTATCGCCTTTATAATCTGCATCGAACCAATGGAGTTGTGCCTTTTTTCAACCGTTACCCTGAAAGTATCCTTGCCGATTTTTGTGATGAGTTCACTTGCAGCATGACTTATTGTGTCCAGCCCTGTGGGGACAACAACTTGTATTGGTAATACTCGAAGTATATAACGAACCTGCCAAGGTTCTGAGGCCACTAGCTCCTTTAGTTTATCGATGATAGTAAGGGGGTCGAGTGAAGTATGTACAAGTATCATTCCTTTTATCTCGATTATCTCTGACTCTGTTGCAGGGTCACCAAATTTATCAAGCAGCTCGAGAATTTCGTCTTCTGCATCTTCTTCTTTAAATCTAAAAGTGGATACAATGAGGTTAAATTCATCCAATGAGATGTAATATCTCCCTAGATTTTATCGCCCCTTCGCGCAATATTTTAGGCTTGCCTTCTACAGACACTATAGTGGATTCTACACCCTTGTCGACTGTTCCGCCATCTAAAAGTGCGTCATACCCTTCAAGCCCTGAATTAAGCACTTCTTGTGCGCTTTTCATCGTCCTCTCTCCTGATAAGTTAGCGCTCGTGCCTACAAGGTATATGCAGTGGCGAAGAAGTAGCAAGACACAGTTGTTGGCAGGAACACGTACTGCCAAGCTAGAACTACCTGCTATGACCCTAGGTGATATTCTATGATCAATTATGGGGGCAACTATTGTTAGCGCACCCGGCCAGTACTTTTCGGCAAGCATCCTGCCAGTCCTGCCAAGTGATACTATTCTTTCTGCCTCAACTATGCTGGATGCCAAAATAGGTAGTGGTTTTTTTTCATCCCTGCCCTTTATTGTAAAGATGCGCTTAACTGCTGAGTCGTTGTATGGATCACAGCCTATTCCGTATATTGTGTCCGTCGGATAGATTACTACTCCTCCAGTTTTTATGAGCGCTGCACAACTTGCCACTGCATGCTGCGAGCACTGGAAAATCTTTTGTTTTGCCATCGCACTCTGCCTCGTCATCGCAGTAATAACCTTAAGATAATCTCTTTTTGTAGACTAAGCATTAGCAGGCAATAACTGATTATCCAATCCATAAATTGTGAAATCCCCATATTGGTAGTTTATCATATTAGGTTAGTATTATGTTAATATTAAATGGTCGTAATTCCAAGCCCGTCTTTTATTCTTTTCACTAACTTTGAATATTATATATTTGCAACACTGCAATTGCAAGAGGAGTAGCCAATTGCGATGTCGATGTCCTGGGACCCTATATTCACATTAGTAATAAACTTGTGATTTTTCTTGTCCGTTTTACTCTTCAGTACAATGGCTGCCCTCCCCAAGAAAGAATAATCCCGTGTCTATACCTCGTGCATGTAGCCTTGAAGAACAAGAATTAAGAGCCGCTGGGAGACCTCCGGACAGGAATGTAAGAGTCATTATCGTAGGGCAGTCTGCACAGATCTCTGCAGGCTTGGTACCCTATGTTTCTATTCATGTTCGCCGATACTCCCACTGTCTTTTTTGCGTAATGTGTTCTTTGCTGTATGAGGGTATATACACTCCTTCGAACATCCAAAGCAATTATTAATTTTACCAGTTCTAAAATGTTGCTTGACTTGAAATGAATTCAGTTGCCTGTGTTTATATGAACATTACACTACTGCGATCTGGCCATAAGCCACTGCCCCACTTTTGGCAGTACGTTATTTTGTGAGTAAAGACTAGCTATCAGCCCTACATGGCCCGTGTGGAACTTCATGAGACGTTTATCGGTGCTTGACACTATGTCATTTAGAGGCGCACTACATTGTGGCGATACCAGATGATCCTCGTCGGCGATAATGTTGAGTAGCGGAACCTTGATCGTTGACAAATCCACGATCTTGTCCCTCAGCCTCATCTCATTCTTCATCAATAAGTTCTTCTGATAAATATCCGATATCCACTGCCTGAATGTTTCCCCTGCTATTGGGGGTGTATCATATAACCATTTTTCAAGGCGCAAAA
>DAINRW010000269.1:0-2028 GCA_036741615.1 Nitrososphaera sp. | reverse complement strand
TAATCTTCATGGAGTAAAAGCGGGCTTGAACTTATCAAGACTTCCTGGGAGTGAGTCTCAGTTTTCGCTTTATGAACAACTTCTTAAGGTCCGATTCGCGTCCAATCTGATGTGATGATTATTGACCTACGCAATCATGTTATCCTTAAAAGAAAAGCGCTTCCCATCAACTGATAGAGCTGACTCTATTTCGCTCTCTCCTCTTATCTCATCTTCCAAGATTTCCCGAAGTACGTGATACGTTACGTCGTCCTTATCTCTAATTCTATGAAGAAAATCGCCATATGTCCTGATGATGGGCTGCTGTAGCTCAAGAATATAAGAAAGTATTTCATTTACGTCTGAGTTAGAGCGTGGCATGGAAAAGCGCTTCAATGGCGACAGCATAACAAACTCCGTAGGGTCGGCTGTTTCGGTGCCTCCAAGTTCGGCTATGCGTTCAGCAAGTTTCTTGGCATGGTTCATACTCTCCTGAGCTTTGTCTTCTAGTTCCTTTGACAGCAAGAAAGCAGCCTGTCCTTCCAACCTATTCTTCAATCCAAGGGAGAATAGTGCAACTACCCAAGACAACGCATGAAAACTGTCAAGGGTATCGATTATTTCTTGTACTTCTATCCCTTTGATCAGGGAGTTTCCAGCGCTTCCCATCTGGTTACTCCTCCCCTCTCCATTCCCACGCTGTAATGAGCGTATTTCCATTCGGTTGTATTTCATCTTCAATAACTGCTACCATGTTGTCTAGGAATGCTAGTTTACCCGTTGAGTTTGTTGTAAAATATGCCACACCAACTCCTTTTTCATTTTGGCCAATTTCAGTAAAGAAGACTGTTGCATTTTCACTTCTATCTTCTGTACTCAAATGAATCTGTCCATTTACAATATTGCCCGTAGGTGTCAGTCTAGCAATAGCGTTGCCAGTATCTTTAGTCATTACAGTTTCTGTGGAATTGGGCAGGGTTATTGTCCCGTTTCCAGCAAGTGATATCTGCATATACGTCGAATTGATAGGCATTGCACCTACTGTTTTGCCGTATTCTTCAAGGAATGGTTTCTCTGCTAGGATGATAGCACTATTATCACTATTACTTGCCGCGACACTCTCATTCGTTTCTGCAGCGTCTATAGGAGTACTTGCATTGGCAGTAAAGCCTTGTATTGTTGTGGTTAGCAGTGCCATGCCAAAGCCTGCTGCTGCAAATGCCGCAGTCACCCACAGCAGGGAAATTGCCAATGGACTTCGTCTAGTTTCATTTTCCATGCATCATGGTCTGACGTATAATGGTACATTAAATCTCTTCAATAAAGCCATTAAATATCAACGGATGCGTTGAAGATGATTATTATTATACTACAGTTAATATAGCAACCGCCATATGAATAATACAGCCCAATCTGCAACGGAAATAGAAGAGACTGGAAGATACGTGTCAGCAGATAACGCTATTGTCGTAAAGGGATTGAGAAAATCATTCAAAAAGCTTACAGTACTTAACGGTATTGATCTTTGTGTCAAGCGAGGCACTGTTCTGGCACTACTTGGGCCAAATGGTGCTGGAAAAACCACTACTATTAGGATACTTAGTACATTGCTTTTACCTGATGGCGGTCAGGCACTAATTCATGGCTTTGACGTAGTAAGAGAAGCCAACAAGGTGCGTACTTTGATCGGTTTGACAGGCCAGTATGCAGCTGTGGATGAATATCTGACAGGCGAAGAAAACCTACATATGATAGGCCGGCTCTACCGCCTCGGCCACCAAGATATCAAACGGAGGACTCAAGAGCTACTTGAGTTGTTTGATTTGATGGAAGCTTCTGCCCGTACAGTGAAGACCTACTCTGGTGGCATGCGCCGCCGACTAGACCTTGCAGTCAGCTTGATTGCAGCCCCTCCAATTATTTTCCTCGATGAGCCTACTACTGGTCTTGATCCACGGAGCCGCCTAATTATGTGGGATATTATTGAACAACTAGTTGCAGCTGGTACAACTATACTTCTTACTACTCAAGACATGGATGAAGCAGATC
>DAINRW010000268.1:0-2031 GCA_036741615.1 Nitrososphaera sp. | reverse complement strand
TTTACACACAGCAGATAGCCAACAGCGAGAAGAACGGTATTGCGATTGTGTCATACCAGGGTGAAGGGACACCTGGCAGAATGCTTCTAGAAAAGCGCGTTGCCAACTTTGATGGCAAGATAAGAAAATGCTACGCTGATGTTAAGCGCTTTGAATTTTCCGGTCACAATAGTAGAAGTGAGCTTTTTGAAATCTTGGATCGTGTCAAAGGCAACCCAAAGGTGCTGACTGTGCATGGTGATGGCCCATCATGCGTCAAGTTTGCCGAAGAGATAAAGGAAAAGTATGGCTACGACGCGCATGCACCTGAGCAAGGCCAAGAGGTAGAGGTTTGATTATCAAGAATACTGACCCTTACAAGATGAAAAAATGTGTATCATGCAAACGCGATATTGCACTAAATGTGAAATATTTTACCTACCCCCTGTCTTTGCAGCAGATTTGCATAGATTGTGCAGAAAAAGAGATACCGAAAACTATTGAATTATTACAAAAAGACTTAGAAAAGATCAGAGAGGAAAGATCTAAGGGTTGATTCTATCTTTCTTTTCTGTCAGGATTGCGCGGTTAAATACCCTTATAGCTTGCTTCTAGGTTGAACGCTGATATAACTGGTCTGTGAGTATTACTCAAAATTGTGCTAAGAACCTATAGGATCGCCAGTCTTCTTTTTTGAAATTGTCTGTTAATATTATTGCCAATACTCTGCCGAACTTGTAGGCGTCTGCTAAGAATTTGCCTACCTGAATTTAAGCTGCCCTTGCGAGGGAAGATGTTTTGCATGCACAAAACTGGAATTTGACTATTCGTTGTTTTCCCTCTTGACCCACACTGTACGCCCCTTATGATCTAATAGCTCAACAGAGCAGCGCTCTAATAGCATTTTCCGGATTTCATCTGCCTCTTTGAATTTTTTCTCAGCTCTTAGCCTGTTACGTTGTATCACTATCTCTTCAATTTCTTTTCTTTCTTTATCGGTAGCTTCTATAATTTTTAGGCCAAGAATGTCCATCATCTTTTTAAGAGTTGGCAGTGCGCCGCCAGCCATATCTTTGGTTAGTTTATCTGCTGCGATATACCTGTTAAGCTTTGTCACAAACCTTAGAAGCTCTGCGACTGCAAGCGATGTATTCATATCCTCGTCCATCGCAGCATCAAAAACTCGTATGGATTCATCGCATATCCTCTTTACAGATTCAACCTCACCACCATTGCCGACAGCGAAGTGTAGTTCGTAGACGCATGTCTCTATCTGGCGCCACCTTTGGATTGACTCCTGTAGTAGTTCGTCAGTATAGTCAAGAGGCTTCGAATAGTGTGCTGACAGGCAATAGAGCCGGAGGGGGTTTGCTTTCCATGCTTTCAGCGCCTGATCTATTGTAACAATATTGCCAAGTGATTTGCTCATCTTTTGTGAATTGATGGTAACCATGCCGGTGTGAACCCAAACCTTAGCAAGTTGCTTGCCCGTGTATGATTCTGACTGGGCTATCTCATTTTCATGGTGTGGAAAAACTAGATCATATCCTCCGCCGTGAATCTCCAATGTGTCGCCGAGATATTTGCGTGACATCGCGGAACACTCTATATGCCAGCCGGGCCTCCCATTACCCCAAGGGCTTAACCATACAGTCTCATCAGAATAGAACTTCCAGACTGCAAAGTCAAGCGGATTCTCTTTTGATGGATCGATTTCTATCCTCGCACCAGACTCTAGTTCCTCAACTGACTTTCTTGATAACTTACCGTAGCCTGGAAATGACATGACTTTGAAATAGACACCGTTTAGCGTCAGGTAGGCATGCCCCTTTTTTATCAGACCATCAATTAGCTGAATCATTTCCTTGATATGATCAGTAGCTTTTGGATAGTAATCAGCCCGCATTACATTCAAGCTATCAAAATCATTAAAGTATCTGTCAATGTATCTCCGAGAGATTTCCTCTGCCTTCTTGCCTTCTGCTCTTGCACGGTTTATTATCTTGTCATCGACATCTGTAAAATTCTGTACAAAAATCACTTCATAGCCTC
>DAINRW010000267.1:0-2057 GCA_036741615.1 Nitrososphaera sp. | reverse complement strand
ACTCACGTAAAGCCATATTAGCAATTGATGTGATATTATTGAGTAGGGAGAAAGATAGTATAATGAGCACAGAGCGAAAGAATCCATTCAAGCGCGACCAAGCACTAAATGATGCCACAGCTGGTCAGCTTGGCGAGGAGCCAACCCCAGGACCATATCCTGAAAAAGATCCGCGCATGGAAGCAGCGCGCAAAAGGTCAAAACAGATCTAGCAAATTCGCATACATCACCTGTATGTGAATACCACGTATCTGTTGTGACTTGTTATGATCTTGGGTTATGCCCTTTTTTCCTTTTCCCTATGTCCATCTTCTCTTTTAATAGTATCCAGCGCAACCCTTGCGTGCAAATGCGTGACATCCTTCAACCTTTCGCAGCTCTTACAGATCCATGAAATGGACTCCCTGCAGACATTACAGTGCAAAACTGGTATAAGGTATTGTCCACATGACCTGCAAGAAGTCGTCATAGACTTCTATTCAAAGAATATGTGTTTGAACATTATTGTATAATAATATTGATTGGCATCGTACATTATATTCACGTAAACTGTCTACCTTACTTATCATGAAATGACGGCAGCAACAGATATCTGCTAAGAAGGCTGTCGTCGCGACAATGACTCTAATTTTGACCGTAAGTTTGAAACAGTCACGGCGGAGACTATATGTTCGAAACAGAACATCTTTTACACAAAATCACGAGGGATAATTGCAAGATTATAGTGGATTACATACCCACAATGCGAACTTAGGTCAGTCCTACTGATACTTACAGAATTGACACGATTCCTAAATTGATTTATTTTGCAGAGTTCCATAGTTCCAAGCCTTTAAAGAAATAACAAGGCAAGACGTGCTAATCTTTTTAAAAAATTTCAGAAAACCTGAGTAAGTCGACCATAAATGGGTTGACACACACATGAGCTTTATCGCACTGTCCTATTATGAAAAAAGAAGAATGGAGATTATGACAGTTCGCTTCCAAGAATCTAGAAAACGAGCTGAAGATAGTTAGTCATGGTTGTAGAATTGTGTGTATATTCATTTAGCATTCGTAGCATTAGCCTCCCATAGTGCAAACCCGTTGTTTTCAGTGTCCGTGCATATCGCAAACCACCCGTAGCCAGGAACGTCTGTCTTTTGCTTTATTACTCTGCCTCCAAGTCTTTCAACCTTGTTTGAGTACTCTGTAACTGAATCAACTCCGATGTATATCATAATTGGTTCTTGCGGCATCTGTCTTTCCATCATTCCACCACTGACCGTACGCTGTTCACTACTACCGCTGCCATCAGCACTATTACTGTTATTACTACCACCTTTGTCATTACTTGTAGTATAAAACGTCCAGTACTCCCTTTGACCCGTACTGGGCATCTTCTCCATCTTCCATCCAAATAGCTCAGTATAGAATTTCTTTGTCCTCTCCAAATTATCGCTTGGAATTTCGAAATGAACTACTGTAGGCATATTATCTGATTACCTCTCTTACCTATCTATTGCTATGCCTTGAGCCGATTAAACCCGCCTATGATCAGTTTCTTACCCTGTGTAATTAGCCCAAAGAACTCATTTCCAAGTGGTTCAAGACTTTTGTCTTGCATCATCATTGAGTATACATCTTTACAATGTTCGTAGTCTCTAAAATATTGCTGCTCAATCCAAACTTCCTCCTCCTCCTCACCTTCGGTGGTAGCAGTGAAGAGAGCCTTGTCAATACTGTCCATCACATCCATGCCACTTTGTTTTGCAGACTCTATTGCGGCATCTGTCTCACTTCTGCCAAGTTGGTAGTATTCAACTCTTGCGCCTTGTTTCTCAAACCATGGTATGAATTGCTTCAGATTCCGTACAATTGCGTCATGGTTCTTCTTTGGCACTCGATAAATAAAGTGCTGGAGATAATTTCCAGTCTTTTCTATTTCTAGGGAAGACTCGATTTTGTTTTCCATGGCACCATACCTATACTAAGTACAATAAATACGGTCAAGGGAGTAAAAGTATAGTTATTAGTTGTAAAGATCTAGCCTACTTTGCTATAGACTCAAGGAACCT
>DAINRW010000266.1:0-2077 GCA_036741615.1 Nitrososphaera sp. | reverse complement strand
AAGTCTTCAAAGAAAGAACCAAAAGTTGCTTAAAACCTTCGCTCGCATTTCCTAACTGTGCTCGAAGTTTTCAAGGCCTTGTAACTTTTAGTAATTTTGCTTATGGATTCCCTTTTATGGTGCGTCACTTCGCCACTAGAAGATCGGCAAGCAGTTTATCTATGCTTGTGATAGTTTTGCCCTCATTGTCTGCAATTTGCTGCAAGGCCGGCGGATTCTTCATGTAATCAGGTATTCGTGCAGTTATCCTCTCTTGGTAGGTAGGCACATGTTCGTTTTGATAAAAAACACCGATCGGGATCTTGTTTCCCCATTCATTTGACTTCTCAATCACTTGGGACATTTTCTGATTTATCTCCTCTGGGGTATGCACCTCGCCATCGTACCCCATCTCTTCCAGCTTATACATCCTCGGCATAGCTTTGCCCTCTTTCGGATCAATGTTGTCAAGGCCTTGAAACCATTCCTTGGTATTGATGTCGTTATATGTTGGGCATGGCTGTAACACGTCGATGAACGCAAGCCCATTATGAGCAACTGCTTTCTTGATCAACTCCTTGAGGTGACGGACATCGTAGGAATAGCCTCGTGCAAGAAAAGTAAAGCCTGCAACGAGTGCAAGAGCTATCGGATTGACAGAATTGTTAACGTTTGGTTGCGCCAGCGATTTTGTCTTCATGCCCAGCTTCAGTGTAGGCGCAGCTTGCCCCTTCGTCAATCCATAAACCGCATTGTTGAATACAATGTAGACCATATCGACATTTCTGCGCCCTGCACTAACCAGGTGACCCGCACCAATTCCAAGACCATCGCCGTCTCCGCCAACAGCAATAACTTCAAGCTCAGGATTTGCAAGTTTGGCTCCCTGTGCAAATGGCAGCACCCTACCATGCAGGGTATGTATGCCATATGTTTTGATAAAATGCGGTGTTTTCCCGGAGCATCCTATGCCCGAAAATATCGTGGTTCTGTGTGGTGGAAGCTGTAGGTCCGCAAGTGCCATCTGTATCGCATTCAATATTCCAAAGTCGCCACAGCCTGGACACCAATCATTATGAACATCTGTTTTATAATCTGATAATTTAAGCGCCACTTCTCAATACTTGCCTCCTTGGAGCATCTCCATGTATTATTCTCCTTACACTATTATAAACCTCTTCAAGTGACATGGGTCTGCCATTATACTTTACGATGTAGTAGTTCGTTTCTAGGCCTGTGTGCTGGCGCAACAGCGAGGCCAGTTGACCAGTGTAATTCATCTCTATGTTGATGATTGTCTTGGCATCTTTTAGCATTGATTTGACTAGCTCAGATGGAAAGGGGTGCATGAGGCGAATTTGGATATATTTGACTTTCATGCCTTCGACTGCAAGTTTGTCCATTGCGTCCAATATTACCCCCTTGGTTGAACCCCAACTGATTATGACACTGTCGCCGCTGCCATAAGCCACCGCTTTATCTTCATTCGGTATTTCGCTAACTGCAATATCCATCTTAGTCATCCTCTTGTCCATCATCTTTACCCTCATCTCTGGGTCTTCAGTGATGTGGCCCTCCTCAGTATGCTCATCTCCGCTATTCCAAAAAATTGCATCCTCTGTGCCAAGTACAACCATAGGGCTTATAGGATTGTTTGATAGCTTGAAGCGGAGGTAGTTACCGGCAACCCCTTTGTCTTCCTTTGTTATCTGTTTTATTCGAAAGCCTCTGTCAATTGCAACTTTGTTGACGTTAAAGTTCTTGCAAGTGATGAGGCTATTCGCTATTGCCTTATCCAGCATGTGTATTACCGGCATCTGGTAACGATCTGCAAAGTTAAACGCCTTTATGGTATCGTAAAAGCTCTCTTCGATGTCTCCTGAAGCAAGCACTATCCTTGGGAACTCGCCATGGCCAGCATTAATTGCAAAGTTCAAGTCTCCTTGCTCGTGGCGCGTCGGAAGACCTGTAGATGGACCTGCTCTCTGATAGAGCGAGATCACCACTGGTACTTCGTTCATGCCCGCCCAGCCAAGCGCCTCCGCCATCAACGAAAACCCTGGGCCTGATGTTGCAGTGGCAGTGCGGACACCTGTAA
>DAINRW010000265.1:0-2082 GCA_036741615.1 Nitrososphaera sp. | reverse complement strand
AACAATAACAACAACAATGCGAATGGCAAGGCTAATACTAATAGTCTTAATATGGGCACAAGTGGAGAAAATATAAAGAATAATGATGTTCCTGCCGATACTAATCCAAATATTTTTGTAAACCCTAAAGACAATCCTACAACTGTTGCATCTTGTGGTCAAGTAATAACTAGAGATGTCATACTGTTAAAAGACATCGAATGTCCTGGAGTTGGGATGATTGTAGGCACCGATGGAATAACTATAAACCTCAATAATCATAGATTATCTTTGGCTAATAATACTGACACATCAAGAATTCCAGAAATAGAAGAGATCGGGATATTGGTTCCAGGTCAAAAGAATATCACAATTCGAGGACCTGGTGTTATCATGGGTTTTGACAAAGCTATTGAATTTGCAGGGAGTGGAAGAGGGTATGTATTGGATCTCAAATTAATTGGTAATAATATCGGTTTATCCTTAAAAGCGTCTGATGAAATTACAATTTATAGAAGTTTCATTGAGGGAAATACGATTGGTATCGCATCTCAATCAAGCAAGGAAGGTTTGATCATGAGTAATCAGATATCTGAAAATGTTAATGAAGGGATTGTGGTTATGGATTCTAATTATTTCATAATAGGTGCCAACAGCTTGATTGGAAATGGCAATAATGGCATATTCTTAGATGTAAGTAGCTTCAATAATACCATATCATCTAACAATATCCTCAACCATGTTGTCGATATCAGCAACGCTGATGGGATACCGATTCATATATCAATGAATGAATATTTTGAAAACCGCTGTGGTAAAGCACTTCCTGATGGAATATGCTAGAGAAATTCAAGCATATAAAAAAAGCCTCATTATAGCTCTGTATCTAGCTCTTCGAAGGCAGCCGCCTTAGATATCTCATGAAGGCGCATGGCGACCATCCTTCTATACTCTTTCATATCGAGTATGCCTTTTTCGTCCAATATTTCCACAAGAGTTGTAAGCCGAGCGCTCAGCTCCTCGATTTCATTCAGATCCTTTCCAGTTATCTTTTTTGGCTCGACCACGTCGTCACCGTCAGTGCCATGCTCTCGATGACGATTTGTCCTCTTGCTTCGCATATATTGTTAGATACATAAGTTGCAAGTATTTAATTGTCCACCAAGTAGCAGAACTTATACGTCAATATTGTCATGTGCCTTCTGATTGGGGAGTATCTAACTAGTTCATTCAAAAAGATAGACACCCTGATTATTCTCTTAAATATTATATTTTTTCATTGTCTTTGTAAGGTGTCAGCTGATCCTACCGTCAGGGAGCTGGAGTGGTATCTGCGTGATCATCTATTTAGACAATCAAACGCAGGCAAGACTTCCTTTAGAAGAGAGTTATTACCCCAAGAAATGATAGCCCTATATCTACGATATAGGAACTCCGACCCTGACCAATTATCAAATATGATGGCCTCGGTCATTGAAACCCTGACCACAGATAAGGTTTTGAGGCAGGATAATAACGAGCTGAAGCTGTTAGGCAGTATCACACGACTGCAATGCGTAAAATGTTTCTATATAAATTATCTTACAGAAGCAGAGCTGCGGGTATGCCTTAGGTGCAGACAAAAGGAGCTACAAGATTTCCCGAGGAAGAAGGCATAAACACCGTCTACGGTAGTAATAATAATAGTAGTAGCAGTAGTAGCAGAGAGATCTTGTGAGAGTATGATCTAGCATCTGAATAACAAAGTGGAGTATTTGTCGCAATAGAAAATTAATTTAATTGAAATACTTCTTACCCTGAAGAACATCCCTTTGTTATGAAGAATCCCATTTAGTTTCTCCAGTCATCTACTCTGAGACTATATTTTAGTGATGGCCGAGAAAGCTTGATATGAACTTGAAGAGGGTTCTCTAAGTATAGTGCAGCTGCAAAGTAGGAAGAAGTGGACGGTTAACGGCACGTCAAGAATTAAGCCGGCCCATGAGACTTTGAGTAATGTGATGCCTATATCAAAAAAGATAGGCGTCACTAGACTTGCTGACATTACTGACATGGATGTTCTGCGCATCCCAAATTATTCTGCAGTGGTACCTGGTACTGAGG
>DAINRW010000264.1:0-2084 GCA_036741615.1 Nitrososphaera sp. | reverse complement strand
TATGATTTGATGCAATTCGACAGAGGAATTTTTCTTCTTTTTTCTCAAGAAGTGTTCTACATGTAAAGAATGCGTTAATGTGCAGTAAATCTGATAACTACACTATTTTGCATTACATCAATTCTAGGGACTATACCGATAGTGCTTTTCATCCCAGAGTTCATCCAGTTAGCTAAGAAATTAGACCACTTCTCACCGAGTTCATGTATCAGGGTTATTGTGTATTCTCTGCCATCCTGTTCGATTTCAAATTGACCAAAACCGCCATGCTTACAGAGAAGAAAGATATACTTTAGATAGTTTTCAAGTGTATTTTTCTTAAACCAGAACAATATGAATTGGCTTGGCACCTTATCACCTAGCTCTTGAGAAATGTCAGTTATTTTGTCATCCTCAATTGCAGAAATCATTGTTTTGAAGCTTTCTTTCTTCATTGTTATTACACTGAATTTTTCAATGTATCTATCCCATTCTGCATATTTCCTAAGAATAATTGACAAAAGTGAGTTTACACTAATGCCTTTGGATTTTGCATCTTTTTGTAGCAAAGAATCAAGTTCTTCTTCTACTCTAAATGTTCGTAAGCGCGTTTTTCTGGCTTTTTGCATGAGCTGATAGAGTGTAATACATTGTATTACAATTTAAACACTTGTTAGCTATGTGGACATCGAAGTTATTACTGATTTCATCGATTATCAAATTAAGAAAGAAAGATGGAAGGTAAAAAAACAAGAATATTGATGGTGGTGTCAAGTCCTACAATTTCCACTACTACAGGTTGGCCAGTAGGCTTCTGGGCGGCTGAACTGACGCATGCATACAAATTGTTCATTGAAAAAGGGTATGATGTCACAATTGCCAGTCCCAAAGGAGGAAAGGTAGAGGTTGACAGCCTCAGCGATCCTAGGGATTCTAGCGGCTATTCAAAAGAAGATCTCATCAGTTTACAATTTCTCCAAGATAAAGAATTCAATGCCCTTCTCGAGAACACAATGAAAGTTAGTGACCTGACAGCAAATGGTTTTAATGCAATTCTAGTAGTGGGTGGACAAGGCCCGATGTTTACATTCAAGACAGAGATTGGCCTTCAAGAGACCTTCCTAGAATTCTACACCAAGGGCAAAGTTTCAGCGGCATTATGTCATGGAACATCTCTGCTTCTCTATCTGAAGAACAATGATAACAAACCCATAATACAAGGCAGGAAAATGACAGGATTCACAAATGAAGAGGAGGATTTTGCTGACATGGTCATTGGTAAGAGGGTGATGCCTTTCAGAATTGAGGATGAAGCCAGAAAGCTTGGTGCGGACTTTAAGAAAGGAAATGCATTTGGAGCTTTTGCAATAAGGGATGGTAACCTCATTACGGGTCAGCAACAGAATTCTGGGGCTGAAGTAGCAAAATTGGTGATTGAGGCTCTAGGAAAGTAAGAGTCTGTTCATACAATAAAGTAGAGGATGCAATAACAGAAATGAGCGGTACCCATAATGACAGTGTGACAGTAGTAGTTAGCCGGAGAGTCAAATCTGGTTGTGAATCTCAGTATGAAAATTGGCTTAAGCGATTATTGGAAGAGGCAAAATCCATGAAAGGGTATATGGGTGCGGCAGTCCAAAAACCTGCACCGGGCACTACGGAATATACAAGTGTCTTTAGATTCGACAGCGTCGAAAATTTGCGCAAGTTTGAAGAATCAGAAATCCGCACTAGGTATCTGCGTGAAGTTGTGGATTATGTTGAAGCAGATGCGATCTGGAAAAAGTTCTCAGGACTTGAATTTTGGTTCTCGCCACCAACCGGTACCATAGTCCCACAGCCATCTCGCTTCAGGATGGCTCTTGTAATGATAGTTGTTGTTTATGGACTTGTAATTTCAATTGGACAGCTAGTCTCCACGCTTGTAGGAGATATTATTCCATCTTATGTCAGGCTTTTCATTACTATCTCAATTGAGATTTTCTTGATGACATTTATTCTAATGCCACGTCTTACCAAATTGCTTGCCAAGTGGATTTATCCTAGTAGTAGTCCTATAAGTACCAAATAGTATGAAAGTCTCGTAAGGTAAAATGTGGCTCATT
>DAINRW010000263.1:0-2091 GCA_036741615.1 Nitrososphaera sp. | reverse complement strand
CCAATGCTTGTTATATTGTATGCGTTATACTGTGTAAGCTGGAAGTTTTTGGGCAAATCGGGGTAAAAGTAGTTTTTTCGGTAGAATGCAATTTCATCTGGGAATTTGCAGCCAAGAGCAAGACTGATCATAGCAGCAAACTCGACAGTCTTTTGATTCAAAAGCGGTAATGTTCCTGGTAGCCCAACACATATGGGGCAGATATTTGTGTTTGGAGTCTTTCCTCTGTAGTCCGAACTGCATCTGCAGAATAATTTGCTCTTGGCACCTGTAAGCTGACAATGAATTTCAAGTCCTATCTTGGTAGCATTGGTAGTCATTACAGATCCGGGCTCCTTTGCACTTTTGCAGCTTGCTCAAATGAATATGCTACATCAAGCAAAGTTTGTTCGGCAAATTGGTCTGCAATTATCTGCAAACCTACAGGCAAACCCCCCGCAAATCCTGCAGGAACCGATATTGCAGGCATGCCTGTGAGGTTTGCTACAACTGTGTCAATATCGACAAGATACATCTTGAGTGGATCATCGATTCTTTCACCTATTTTGAATGGAAGTATGGGCATGGTAGGCCCTATTAAGACATCATACCTTTGAAAAAGATTCTCCATCTCATGCTTTAGAAGTGAACGCGCCTGGTGCGCCTTCATATAATACTTGCCATAATATCCCGAAGAAAGCACATACGATCCAACAATTATCCTCCTTTTTGCCTCTTCGCCGAAGTTGCTGCGTGCCCTAGCAAAATAGCTGTTCCATTCGTAGCCTTCAGGGTTCATATCAAATCCGTAGCGGATGTTATCGTAACGTGCTAGATTGCTACTTGCTTCTGCGGTTGCAATTGTATAGTAGGAGGCAAGTGCATACTGCACAGAGGGAAGGGACACTTCTTCGCAGTTGCAGTCCTGCTTCTCTAGTATGTCTGCAGCTTTGTAGATCATCTTGGATACTGCGGAGTCTGCACCTTTAACGAACTCCATGACAAGACCTACGCGTAATCCATTTCTTTCTTTTAGTGAATATGTGGGTTTGCTGTCTTTGGTCGTAGTAGTGTGATCATTTTCATCGGACCCTGCTATCACATTTAGAATGGAAACTACATCCGATACAGTCCTGCCAACCGGTCCTATTTGCTCTAGACTATTTGCATACGATACAAGCCCAAATCTGCTGACAAGGCCATATGTAGGTTTGAGCCCAACCACGGAGCAAAAACTGGCAGGACATCTAACGGAGCCTCCTGTGTCTGAACCAAGCGATGCAGCACATTCACGGGCAGCCACACTGGCTGCGCTTCCACCTGACGAACCCCCAGATACCCTACTGATATCCCACGGGTTTCTAGTGGGACCATGTAGGCTATACTCTGTAGTAGAACCCATTGCAAACTCATCGAGGTTTGCTTTGCCGATTATGATTGCATCGGCAGTCATTAGTCGTTTGATCACTGTTGCATCATATGCAGGGATATAACTTTCGAGCATCTTTGAGGCGCATGTGGTTTTCACCCCTTTTGTGCAAATATTGTCCTTGATGCTAAATGCGACTCCTGCAAGTGGGCCGCTCTGCTCGCCTTCTCTGATCTTTTTATCGAGCCTGCGCGCTCTATTGAGCCCCTCTTCTTTGTTGAGTGTGACAAAGGCGTTTATCTTAGGTTCTACTTTTTCAATTCTTTCAAAGATCTGAGAGATATATTCCTCCACAGAAAATTCTCTATTTTTGATACCTTGGATAACTTGTTCGACCTGAAGAGTATAAAGTGACAATTCAGACCATCCTCGGACCCTTTATAAAACCGTCCTTTCTGTATTCTGTTCCAAGCACACTGTCCCCAAAGGTCTCTGGGTCATCTTTCCGAAGTTCTGAAAACTTCTTTTTCAGTGTTATAGGTTCGATCTGTTCAAGGGGCATCGTGTCCAGCTTGTTCAAGTAATTGACTATCTCTTCTATCTGTGACGTATAGCGCTGTATCTCTGCATCTGACATCTCGAGCTTTGCAAGCCATCCAAGATGCTTCACTTCTTCTATTGTAACTACCATATTACTATCATGGCGCCAGCCTGTCTATGTCTCTTGGATAAAGTGTAACGTC
>DAINRW010000262.1:0-2097 GCA_036741615.1 Nitrososphaera sp. | reverse complement strand
ATTTGGTAGATTTTGTAAAGTCTATGGGGAGGCAGGCAAGAAAACCCTTCCAAGAGGCGCTTCAATCTATCTCAAAGAAGGTGCTTGGAAGGCACGCAGAATATTATGATGACTTTTACTTCTTCCGTAATAGGGTATACGCCGATTTTGAGAAGGAATTTGCTAGTATAAGTCCTCCAGAGCAAGTCAGACGCACTCTTGCAACAATGCAATTTGATCTATCTTCAATCAACATTGATATGGAACAGCGGAAGAATAAGTACCCCTCGCCTATATGCTTCTTTGTGCAGGTGCCAAACGATGTCCGGGTGTTGTACAAAAGTGAAAGCCCGTATTTTGACCTGCAAGGATGTTATCACGAAATGGGACATGCGGTGCATGCCTCTTCGATAAGCGCGGAGGCAGAATATTGGAATCGATACAGTTTCTCGATGGGAATAGCCGAGATATTCTCAATATTCCTAGAGGGGCTTACAAAGAAAAGGAAATATTTATCATCTCTTGGAATTAAGAACAATGCTGTTCTTGAGGAGATTGAGGCAAGAAACAAGTTCATGGACCTGTTCTTTGTCACCTTCTACACTGCTAATTCACTAATGAAAGCTGAGTTTTGGCATGACAAACTATCAATGGAAAAGGCAAGCGACTTGTATGCAAGACTCATAAAGGAATATACAGGCTTTGAAATACCCGGCGAATATTGGATGCTACACCACATATTGCCTGATGCAGTGATGTATGTTCCAAGCTACCTAATTGCTGCAGTTCGCGCTGCTGAGCTTGATCATCATCTACAAGGCAAGTTTGGGGATGAATGGTGGACTCAAGTAGAAGCAGGTAAATATATTCGCGAAATAATGCAGCCAGGCGCTGCAATAAACCTCTCGAGATTCTCCAGGCTTGATATTAGCTTGTTCATGGGAGAATTAATGAATATTGGCAGAATGTAAATACGAGTCTATACAATACTTGTAAAAATGAACTGCAATTCGAATGACCAATAGATATACTCAGTCTCTTCTCTCTCTTAATTTGAAATTTGTTATTTTTGTGATAATACTGCTACCACGAGACATAATATGCGGTTACTATTTTATTGAATTTGTTTAATATGGCAGTCTATTCCTATCGATAACAAATATCAACAAATTTTTCACCACAATATCCTGCTTATGATGATCTGACTAGGCGACGGTCATAGCATTGACATGCATTTCCTTATATGTTAATTCTGACTTAAATGCAAACAATGGTTATTGTAGGCACTGATTAGAAGACTACGCCTACTTCAGCCTTTTCTTCCTTTGTCAGATCCCTATAGCCGTTCTCATTGATAATGACGACGTTGATGTTGTCACCCGTTCCCGCATTTCTCCTAATAGCAGCCGCTATTGCCTGCATGGCTACCTTGTAGGCATCGTTTACAGTCATATCATCCTTGTACTCGGATTCTAGATAACCATATGCAACAGGAGAACCACTGCCAGTCGAGATGAACTTCTCTGTCGTCATTGAGCCAAACAGATCAATATTGTAGATCTGGCCACCTTCTTTTCTTGTCCAGCCTGCCATTATTATCTGGACGTAGTACGGGAAGAATCGCTGGTTGAAAAGCACATTTGAGCATAGCCTTGCAGCAGATTTAACTGGCATCAGCTCCTTGTTCTGAAGTCTATAGAGGTTGGAATTGTAACGCATGGTGTCAACAAGGTTCTGTGCATCTGCTACCCCTCCAGCTATAGTCATTGCGAGATGACGGTCGACCTTTTGGATCTTCATGACGTGCCTGTCGGCGATAAAGAAGCCTGCACTTGCTCGCGTATCCGCAGCCAGCACAACGCCATCCTTGCATATTAGGGCACATGTAGTGGTTCCCTTCTTTATCTGGTCTGCAATATAATCAGGGTATCTTTTGTCGTGAGGGTACATCTATGAAATTGAGTAGGGCGACCTGATTTAAAACTATCTGCCCGTAGTTAGTCTCTCAGTCTGTTTATTTTATATTCCTGTTATGTGATATTTTTTCTCTAATCAGCTTGCAGCCAAAGACAATATTTGAGAAAATCTGGGACAGTCATATAGTATATGAAAAAACGG
>DAINRW010000261.1:0-2109 GCA_036741615.1 Nitrososphaera sp. | reverse complement strand
GCCGGAAGTCGTGGGATCGAAGCCCACCGGGCCCGCTTTCCTTAGTAATGCAAATACTCCTCCCGTGGCGTAGGCGATTCCAATGAATATCCTTGACAGCATTACTGCGATGTCCTGTCGTGTCGCAAAAATCATGTTGTCGATTATGACTGCTGCTGGTACTGCAGCGAGAGAAACTAAAGCGACTATCATCTGCTCAGGGTTATCAGTACTGCTATACTTCTTGACCATCAAATAGGTCGACAGGTTGCCAAGACCAATGCCAGCTAGGATAAGGTACTGGTAAAGTGATGGAAAAGCGGCTATCGCAGCAAAAGGTCCTGCCCAACAAATCCCATTGAGTATCTTTGCAGCCGTCGGCCACCTGGTGCTTGTCTTCATCCTGTTCAGGATTGCTGGTAATGCTCTGCGCAAATGCCTGTAACTTGCGCCAAATACTGCACCAAAGCTAGCAAGCCATATTATTACATAGTAATATAGCGGAAGACTGGTTGAGAAATAAGAAATTTCGCTAAGAAATGAAGCAATGATCACGGCTATCGACACTGCAATAAACAGAATGCCAAATGCCCTTCGTGCCTCAACTGTCGATTTTGTAATACCCGTAGTGCAACTGGCAACTAATTTAAATCATCATTATTTCATTCACCTAATGCATAAATTCTATATCCTGAACTTTCAGTAGCTTTGTGTTCTTCTTCCTCTTCCTATAAACAATAATGAATATTGGCCAAAAAAGACTGCTTGGAGGGTTCAATCCACCATTAGATCGCAATATCTTAAAAAATGGAGGTCGTTACTTTGCTTGCCCTCTTAGTCTTGCCCACTTAGCAAGAGCGCCAGCAGCAGTCACCCATTCAATGACTGAGTGGTAGACTGGCACGTTTGTGTCCTCGATCTGTTTCGAGATCTTTTCAGTAAATGGTCCTCCCATAGCGCCCACAAGTATCGGTTTTTTCTTTTGCTTCTGGAAGGAAGCTAGAACATTTACAATAGACTCTTCAAGAGGATCATCTTGGAATACAAACCAAGGCATGATGATATCAATATTGGGATCGTCCATGAATGACTGTATTGCAAACCGATAGTCGTCAGCATTAGCAGAGCCTGTGATGTCGCAAGGGTTACCTATCACATATGTCGGTGGATAGTGATCTTTAAGTGATTTTTTAGTTTCTTCACTCAATTCAGCTACTTGCAGACTAAGCCTTTCAAAGTGGTCAATTGCAGCAATTATTGGTCCTGCTCCGTTGGTTACCATTGCTACTCTACCTCCATTTGGTACTGGTTGCCATGTAAGAGCCTTGAGCGCTGCAGTCATCTCTTCATAGCTGTCTACTGATATGATACCCGCCTGATCGAGTGCACCCTTCACGACTGCATACGATCCGCCAAGTGATCCTGTATGAGAAGCGGCCTGCTTGGCCCCTCTTATGGATCTGCCATTTTTAAATACGACTACTGGTTTACCTCGTTCTATAATCACCCTTCTTGCAGTATCCACGAATTTCCTGCCGTCGCCTAAGCCTTCTACGTAGAGTCCAATAACTTTGGTCTGTGGGTCTTCAGAGAGGTACCAGATCATGTCTGCCTCATCCACGTCGGATCTATTACCGTAAGAGATCATCTTGCTCATGCCAAATGTATCGGAGCTCTCCATGAATGCAATGCCCACTGTCCCGCTCTGTGATAGAAAAGCAACATCGCCCTTTCTAGGACGTATCATTCTTGCATGGCCTTGAAATGCACAATCAAGGCGGTTCTCGCCATTGAACATGCCTATGCAGTTGGGGCCGATTATCCTGATCTGCAACTCCTTTGACAGCTCTCTGATCTGCGACTCAATGGTTGCTCGCTCTCCTCCAAGTTCTTTGCCTCCCCCAGAAATGATGACAAAGTTGTGGATGTCTTTCTTGGCCGCCGATCTCAGTAGATCCGGCACGAATTTCAAATCGACCGTAACCACTACAACATCTACCTTATCGGGTATCTCATCGATGCTCTTATACGCCTTAAGGCCCATAATCTCAGAATAGCCCTTTGCGTTCACGGGGTAGACCTTGCCAATGTATTCATGCTTTGCCAAACTTTCCAAAACAGAGTTGCCTA
>DAINRW010000260.1:0-2129 GCA_036741615.1 Nitrososphaera sp. | reverse complement strand
GACATAATAACAGGCGAGGGGGAAAACGCATTTGACCTTGCAGGAATGGTAATGGGAATCGTTATGGACAAACCAATACTTGGGAGAATGATCAAACCTGGCGATATTATTTTAGGGGTCGAAAGCAGTGGACTCCACTCTAATGGTTATACGCTGGCTCGAAAAGTTTTGCTTTCAAAATATTCGGTAGATGATCACGCCGATCATCTTGCGCAGACAGTTGGTGAAGAGCTGTTGATGCCAACAAGAATTTACGTAAGTCCTGTAATTGAAATCTTGAAGAAAAAAATACGTCTACATGGTCTTGCAAATATCACAGGGGGAGGATTTACAAAACTACCTCGTCTAAGCTTGCGAGTTAGATATGTATTTGATAATCTTCCAACACCTTTAGGTATATTCCAACAGATACAAGCTGATGGTAACATCGACAACAAAGAAATGTACCGTACATTTAACATGGGAGTAGGTTTTTGCTTAGTTGCTCCAAGGGCAAGTGCCGATGATATAATTAGTATTTTCAAAAAGTATAAGATGCACTGTGGAGTGGTAGGCAGGATAGAGAAAGGCAGGGGCGAGGTTACTGCTAGAATAGCGGGTAGAAATGAAAAACTATAAACAAAAATTAATATTCGTTCTTTGTTGATTGTCCAGAATTGCTTTCATCAGCAAAGGAAGAGGCTGACGGCCACGACAATAATGAACATCAGAACTATCAGCAGGCATGCAAGTCGATTGCAGCGCTGCTAGAGAGCAGTAAAAATCTTTTGTCGATAAAGCAGATTCTCAGAGTTGTCAGACAGGTGGCATCAGAATATAACCTAGATCGGATACCCCGGAACGAGCACATTATCCGCTATTTGGAAGATAGCCGTTACCGCCATCTACTTATGGTCAAGCCGGCCAAGACAGCATCGGGCGTTGCAGTGATTGCAGTTATGCCCAAACCCTATGAATGCCCCCATGGTAGATGCGTATACTGTCCTGGTGGTCTTGAGTTCAATACGCCGCTCAGTTATACTGGAACCGAGCCCGCAACAAAGGTTGCTCAAAGGTTCAGCTACGATCCTTACGAGCAAGTGCGTTCTAAAATGGATCATCTTCAGTCACGGGGACATGACGTCGGCAAGACCGAGATAGTTATAGTAGGAGGAACTTTCCCATTTATGCCTGCAGATTATCAGAGGCATTTTGCCAAGTCCTGTTATGATGCTCTTAATGGCGAGAAATCATCCACTCTCCAGCAAGCAATAGCTTCTAACGAGACTGCGGAGAACCGGTGTGTTGGATTCACTGTTGAGACCAAGCCTGACTATTGCAAGAGATTACACATTGATCTTATGCTAGAGCTTGGAGTAACAAGAATTGAAATTGGCGTGCAGTCTCTTAACAATAAGGTATACAAATTGGTGAACAGAGGGCACACACTTGACGATGTGGTTCATGCCTTCAGGGTCGCACGGGATGCTGGATACAAGATAGTCGCTCATATGATGCCCGGATTGCCAGGAAGCTCACCTAAAGAAGACATCAAAGATTTCAGGCGATTATTTGAGGATGATTCATTTAAGCCTGACATGCTAAAGATTTACCCGACACTCGTCCTAGAGCACACTGGCTTATATAATATGCACAAGAGCGGCAAGTATCAAGCATACTCCGACGATGAACTAGTAAACATAATTGTTGAGGCCAAAAAGTTAGTGCCTGAATGGGTGCGGATAATGCGTATGCAGCGTGAAATTGAGTCAAAGGATATCATCGCTGGCCCCAAGAGCGGTAATCTAAGGCAGATAGTTTTGAAGAATTTGAGACAACAGGGCTATACCTGCAGATGCATCAGGTGCAGAGAAACTGGCTTGCAGAGAAGGTATCCTTCAGAAAAAGAGGTTGAACTTAGAAGAATAGATTATAATGCTTCTGGGGGTCGAGAGATATTCCTCTCATACGAAAGTAAAGGAGGAGATACAATACTTGGTTTCTTAAGACTGAGAAAGGTGGCAAGACCTCATAGAGACGAGCTTGAAGGCAGCGCAGTCGTACGTGAGCTCCATATCTATGGACAGGTGATCAATATTGGGAGAAGTGATAGAGGAGATAGCTACCAGCATAGGGGACTTGGCATGAAA